>NZ_QRGO01000001.1:300000-475000 GCF_003367195.1 Undibacter mobilis
GGCAAGTTGGCAACAGGGCGCACCAAAAGTTCTTTCGCGCCCCGATAGTATAGTCTGCCGGGTTCAGGTGCCTGGGGGAGGACGTCATGGCCGACATCGACATTACCGACGAAGGATCCATCCGCATCATCCGCATGAACCGGCTGGACAAGAAGAATGCGTTGACGCTGCCGATGTATACCGCCATGGCGGAAGCGATCAGCGGCGCGGCGCAAGACGCCAGCATCCGCTGTCTCATGATCGCCGGCGGGCCCGACGTGTTCTGCGCCGGCAACGACATCGGCGATTTCATGAAGGCAGCGCAGGGCGGCGGGCTCGGCCAGCCGATCCTCGATTTCCTCTACGCGCTGGTTCGCTGCGAAAAGCCGGTGGTGTCGGCTGTAAATGGCAACGCCGTCGGCATCGGCACAACCATGCTCTTGCATTGTGATTACGTGGTCGCCGGCAATGGTGCTCGGTTGTCGACGCCGTTCGTCGGCCTTGGCCTGGTGCCGGAAGCGGCGTCGAGCCTGGTAGCACCGCGGCTGATGGGGCACGCGCGGGCCTTCGCGCTGCTGGTCATGGGCCTGCCGTTAAGCGCGCAGGCGGCAATGGACGCCGGCATCGTCAATGCGATGACTGAACCGGGTGAGACCGACGCGGTCGCGCTCGCCGCTGCGGCGCGGATTGCCGCACTGCCGGCCGAGGGTGTGCTGATGTCGCGGCGGCTGATGCGCGGTTCGCCGGACGAGATCGTAAAGCGCATTGATGACGAGGCCGAAGCCTTCAAGACCCGCCTCAAGTCGCCCGAGGCGCAGGCGGCATTCATGGCGTTTTTGACGCGGAAGAAGTAGCGCGGAGAAACGTCGCCGCCTGAGCGGCTACTTGCCCATCAGGTAATTCGGCGAGAAGTACTGGCTCGGGCTGAAATTTTGGTTGGCGCTGCCGGACGGCCCGAAGAAGACGCGCGGGCCATTATTGTCCAGCGTCCGCTTGTCGCCGTCGCGCGACGGCTTCTTGTTCGGGTCGTTGTAATTGAGGTCGACCCAGCCATTGGCCGGACCGTTGTTCGCACCACCATAGTTCTCGATGGTCAGCGCAGAAGCGGGCCGGCCGGCAGCCGCCACAATGGCCGCTGCGACAGCGAACCCAGCAAGAATAGCGGTCTGGCGACGGGTCATGACAGCCTCGCGAATGAATCCGTCCCGACAATACTGCAAATATTGTCGTCGGCAAGGCGGCACCGGGCCGCACGATTAGCCGCCCCGGTAACGCAAAACCGCCGGCGCCTGTTCAGGCCGGGCCGGCGGTTTGCACTGCGTCGAAGGCAACGCGCTTCTGGAATGAAAGAACGCAGCCTCCTCATTCAAAGACGGTCTGAATGATATCAGGTCGTTCGGAAATTAGTGAACGCTGGGTGGCGGGCCGTGCCTCAGCCTTTCGATCTCGTCTTTGACCAGCAGCTTTTTGCGCTTGAGTTCCACCACCTGGAGATCGTCGACAGCGGGGTGGGTCTGGCAGTCGTGTATCTGTTGTTCGAGGGCCTTATGCTTCTTTTCGAGTTCCGCAAGATGCGATTGCATCGACATGTCAGATGTCTCCTCAATCCTTGGTTCTTCGATCAGGGTTTTTAGTGCAGCAAGGCTTTCTGTCTTTGATATGGCACTCCGGTTGAAATTAACTGCAAGCCTACGCCTGACCCGGCGCCGCCTCAAGGGCGACCGGGGGCAGCGGTTAAACATCCATCAACGTCGCAACCCCCTTGATCGGCCGGGCTTTTTCCGCGGCGCTTGTGCACCTCTGTGGAAAACGTGATAATTTATGTCGCACCGGACTGTATAATACCTCTCATGGTTCCCGCATGCGGGTTGTCGGTTCCCTTCCGCGGTTGCTGTGAACGACCAGACATATGAATGACAATGACGAGACCGCGCTGCGTGCCCTGCTCGCCCGGCTGGAACAAGAGCACCGCGATCTTGATGCGGCGATCGCCGCACTGGCGTCCTCGCCCGGCTCCGACCTCATCCAGGTCCAGCGGCTGAAGAAGCGAAAACTGGTACTGCGCGACAAGATCCGACAGATCGAAGACCAACTGACGCCGGATATCATTGCCTGACGGCGGGACGACCTAGGTCCGCTTGGACTTCTTGCGCGCATACATGGCGCGATCGGCTTCGACAATCAGATCCGCCGCCGTCACGCCGGCGCGCAACGCCACGCCGCCGGCGCTGGCGCCGACCGACAGGTTGGCGCCGTTATGATCGATGTGCGCCTGCGCGATGATGGTCTCGAGATCGAGCGCTTTCGCCGCCACCAGGTTCTGATCCGCATTCCACATCAGGATGCAGAACTCGTCGCCGCCAAGCCGCGCTACAACGTCGGATGCTCGGACCTTCGATACAAGGGTGGCGGCCACCGCCTTGAGCAGCGCATCGCCTACGGTATGACCATAGATGTCGTTGATCGGCTTGAAGCCGTCGAGATCGATGAAGATCAGCCCGGCGCGGGTTCCGTAACGCGCGAAGTAAGCTAGCGAGCGCGTCAGCTCGCGCTCGAAGCCGCGACGGTTGAGGACATCGAGCAACGGATCGACATCCGCACGGACCTCCAGCTCGGCGATCCGCTCCTGCGCCAAGGACAGCTCACGCCGGAGGCGCCTGACCTCGGCGAGAAGCTCATGCGGCGGCGCATCGGAATGGTCGTGTTTCATGGTCCGCTGAGGCTTGGGTGCAGGCGCGCTTGTCGCTCGCCGGCTGCCGATGGAAACGGTCAGAATCACTTGCGGCAAGCATAACGTGAGCCGGGCCGAACACCACGGGAGACCCGTACCTTTCGCCTTGCCAGCAAGGGTTCGGTACCTATAATCCGCCGCTTCCTTGCGCCGGGGGTGGCGCTTTTCGGGGAGCAGAAAAGCCGTGGCAAAGCCGGTCGCCGTGATCATGGGCAGTCAGTCCGACTGGGCCACGATGAAACATGCCGCGGATACGCTCGACGCGCTGAAGATCGGCTACGAAGCCCTGATCGTATCGGCGCACCGCACCCCGAAGCGACTCTATGAATTTGCCCATTCCGCCCGCGACAAAGGCTTCAAAGTGGTGATCGCAGGCGCCGGTGGCGCCGCGCATTTACCCGGTATGGCGGCCTCGATGACGCCCCTGCCCGTGCTCGGCGTGCCGATGAACACGCATGCGCTGGAAGGCAAGGACTCGCTGCTGTCGATCTTGCAAATGCCGGGCGGCATTCCGGTCGGCACCTTGGCTATCGGCAAGGCCGGTGCCATCAATGCCGCACTGCTCGCCGCCGCCATTCTGGCTTTGTCGGACAGCAAGATCGCCAAGCGGCTCGACCTGTGGCGCGCCAGGCAAACAAGCTCGGTGAAAAAGAAGCCGAAGGATTGAGATGGTGAGATTGCGTCTCGCCCCGCTCATCCCTCATAAGGCCGACTGACGTGCTGAAACCAGGTTCCACCATCGGCATTCTCGGCGGCGGCCAGCTCGGCCGCATGCTGGCGCTTGCGGCGGCGCGGCTCGGCCTGCATTGCCACATCTATTCGCCGGAGAAGGACTCCGGTGCCTTCGAGGTCGCCCGGGCTTTTACCCGTGCGGATTATGAGGACGAGGCGGCGCTGGCGAAATTTGCGGCCGCTGTCGATGTCATCACCTACGAGTTCGAGAACATCCCCGCCGCAACGGCCGCCTTCCTGTCGAAGCGGAAGCCGGTACACCCGAACCCGAAAGTGCTGGAAACCACACAGGATCGGCTGGTCGAAAAGAACTTCATTTCCGCTCTAAAAATTCCAGTCGCGCCCTATGCGCCGGTTCATTCGGCGGCGCAACTTGCCAATGGCATCGAGAAGCTCGGCCTGCCTGCGGTGCTGAAGACCACGACCATGGGCTATGACGGCAAGGGCCAGATCAAGATCATGCCGGGCGACGATGCCAACGCGGCATGGCGCTCGCTCAAGAACAAGCCCTGCGTGCTCGAGGGTTTCGTCAATTTCCAGCGCGAAGTCTCGGTGATCGCGGCGCGTTCGGCCGACGGCAAGGTCGAATGTTTCGAGGTGACCGAGAACGATCACCAGAACCACATCCTGAAGACCTCGACCGTGCCGGCGAAGGTGACGGACGAGACGGCGAAGGAAGCCGAAAGGATCGCCGCCAAGATCGCCAAGGCGCTCGATTATGTCGGCGTGCTCGGCGTCGAGATGTTCGTCGTGAAGGTCAAAGGCAAGCAGGCGCTGATGGTCAACGAGATCGCGCCGCGCGTACACAATTCCGGACACTGGACGCTGGACGGCGCCACGGTGTCGCAGTTCGAGCAGCACATCCGTGCCGTGGCCGGCTGGCCGTTGGCCAAACCGCTGCGCCTCGGCCGCAAGGTGCAGATGACCAATCTGATCGGCGACGAGGTACACGATCTCGCGCCCTGGCTGACACTGCCGGGTACGTCACTGCACCTCTACGGCAAACCGGACGCCCGCGCGGGGCGCAAGATGGGCCACGTCACGCGCGTGTGGCCGGCGAAATAGCGAACCCTCTGTCCGATCCTGGTGGAGCCGGCGTCTCCCTAAGGTAGTCCTATAACGGAATACAATCAAAAGGATATAGGCGCCGACTCGCCCGCGGACCTGTTCCGGGGGCCTAGGCGCCGGCCCGCGGGGCCCGCCTGAAGGGCGCCTTTTAGGGGCTCAGGACCCTCTGGAGACCTGGAAAAGTCCGCCCCATATGAGGAAAGCAGCCCGCGGAGCGCAAAACCGCCAAATTGGCGCGATTTGTTGGACTCAAGGCGACAGGCCTGCTATAGGCACCCGACTCGAAAGCCCTGCGATTACGCGGTTTTCGACCCGAAATTCGAACCATCTGCCGATATCTGCCAGATTTGGCATCAGCTAAGGAGCAAGCGTGCAAGTTCTCGTTCGCGATAACAACGTCGATCAGGCCCTCAAGGCGCTCAAGAAGAAGATGCAGCGTGAGGGTATCTTCCGCGAGATGAAGCTTCGCGGCCACTACGAAAAGCCCTCCGAGAAAAAGGCTCGTGAAAAGGCGGAAGCGGTGCGCCGCGCCCGCAAGCTCGCGCGCAAGAAGATGCAGCGCGAAGGTCTGCTGCCGATGAAGCCGAAGCCAGTGATGGGCGCCGCGGGCGGCCGTGGCGGCGAAGGTCGCGGCGCTGGTGCCGGCGGCCGTGGCGGCGCGCCGCGCTTCTAAGCGACGGTATTCCCGCGCCGCTGACTTTCAGCGAATCACAAGCTAATCTGTCCGACATGTATTTGACGCGGGCGTTCGAAAGAACGCCCGCGTTTTATTTTGGCAATGTCGGCACGCAGGAGAAAAAGATGGCCAGCAAGCCCTGGACGCTCGGGTCCATTCGCAGCATGAACCTGCAACTGGAAGCCGCGTGCATCGAGCCGGGCTGCGGCTGGACGGCGTCCTACGACGTCGACAAGATGATCGCCGAATTCGGCGCCGACTGCGAATTGCCGACCAGCCAGGGCGGCCTCGCCTGCGAACATTGCGGCGCACCGGTCGATTTCGGTCTCGTCGCGCTCAAGAAGACCGCCTGATCGCGTCGAGACCTTCGCGATAGGTCGGATAGCGCAGCGTCACGCCAAGCACGCTCTTCAGCCGCTCGTTCCGCACACGGCGGCAATCGGCGTAGAAGCTCGCCGCCATGGGCGACATGGATGGCTTTGCCGTTTCGAACGGGATCGCGGGCGGCGGCGCGACGCCGAGGAGCGTCGCGGCGTAGACAACGGGATCGCCCGGCGGCGTCGGCTCGTCATCGCAGACATTGAAAATGCCGCCGACGCGACGATCTAAAGCCGCCTTGATCGCCTGCGCGATGTCATCGACGTGGATGCGGTTGAAGACCTGCCCCGGCTTGTCGATGATACGGGCCGTGCCAGCCCGCACATTATCGAGCGCGCTGCGGCCGGGGCCATAAATGCCGGCCAGCCGCAGGATGGTGACGACTGCGCCCGTCCGCTGGCCGAACGCGAGCCACGCCTGTTCGGCTTCGTAACGCCGCCGCGTACGGCCATCCCTGGCCCGGCATTCGCTCGTCTCGTCGACCCAGGCGCCGTCGTAATTGCCATAGACACCGAGCGTTGAGAGATAAACGACATCGCGCAGCTGGCCCGACGCAGCGAGCGCCTCGCCGCAACAGGTGAGCAAGGAGTCACCCGCCTCGCCCGGCGGCGCGGAAACGAGCAGCGCATCGGCCCGCGCGACGGCTTCCGCGAGCGCCGACGAGACCAGGCTGCCGTCGAACGGCACAACGTTGAGAGGGCCCGGCGTCGCCGCATCCAGCATCGCGGCGCGATCCGCATCGCGCACGGTCGCGGTGACGCGCGTCCAGCGCGCGGCATCGAGGGCGAGATAATGCTCAGCGGAAAAGCCCAGGCCGAGGACGAGTAGATTGGACATAGACTGCAGGCTCGCCAGCGCGCAATTCGGGCGCGCCCTCTCCCGCGCCAATTACAGCGACTTGACGATGCTCTCGGTCATCTTCTTCGCGTCGCCGAGCAGCATCATCGTGTTGTCGCGGTAGAACAGCGGATTGTCGATGCCGGCATAACCCGAGGCGAGCGAGCGCTTGATGAACATCACCGTGCCGGCCTTCCAGACCTGCAGCACCGGCATGCCGTAGATCGGCGAGGTCTTGTCTTCTTCGGCGGCCGGGTTGGTCACGTCGTTCGCGCCGATGACGAAAGCGATGTCGGCCTGCGCGAATTCCGAGTTGATGTCCTCGAGCTCGAACACTTCGTCATAAGGCACGTTGGCTTCGGCCAGCAGCACGTTCATGTGGCCGGGCATACGGCCGGCCACCGGGTGAATGGCGTATTTCACCTCGACGCCTTCGGCCTTGAGCTTGTCGGCCATTTCCTTGAGCGCGTGCTGCGCCTGCGCCACCGCCATGCCGTAGCCCGGCACGATGATGACCTTCTGCGCGTTCTTCATGATGTAGGCAGCATCGTCCGCCGAACCGAGCTTGACCGGACGCTGCTCAGCCGCGCCGCCGCCCGAAGCCGCGGTCTCGCCGCCGAAGCCGCCGAGGATGACCGAGATGAACGAACGGTTCATCGCGTGGCACATGATGTAGGACAGGATCGCGCCCGATGAACCGACCAGCGCGCCGGTGATGATCAGCGCCGAATTGCCCAGCGTGAAGCCGATGCCGGCTGCCGCCCAACCCGAATAGGAGTTGAGCATCGAGATCACGACCGGCATGTCGGCGCCGCCGATCGGGATGATCATGAGGACGCCGAGCACCAGCGCGATGATGGTGATGAGCCAGAAATCGATCTGGCTCTGCGAATGCACCAGTCCGTAGATGAAGAACACCAGCGCCAGCGCCAGCACGATGTTGATGATGTGGCGGGCCGGCAGCATGATCGGCGCACCGCTCATGCGGCCCGACAGCTTGAGGAAGGCGATCACCGAGCCGGTGAAGGTCAAGGCGCCGATGGCGACACCGAGCGCCATTTCGACGAGGCTCGCCTTGTGGATGGCGCCGCGGGTGCCGATGTCGAAGGCGGCGGGCGCGTAGTAGGCGCCGGCGGCGACCAGCACCGCGGCCATGCCGACCAGCGAGTGGAAGGCCGCGACCAGTTCCGGCATCGAGGTCATCGGCACCTTGCGGGCGATCACCGCGCCGATGGCGCCGCCAATCGCGATGCCGCCGATCACCAGCACCCAGGACGTGGCGCTTGCCGGCGGGTGAGCCGCCAGGGTCGTCAGTACGGCGATGGTCATGCCGACCATGCCGAACAGGTTGCCGCGGCGCGAGCTATCGGGGCTCGACAGGCCACGGAGCGCCAGAATGAACAGGACACCGGCGACGAGGTAGAGCAAGGCGGCTAGGTTGGCGCTCATGGCGTCATTACTCTCCCGTCATCACTTCTTTTTCTTCTGGTACATCGCGAGCATGCGCGAGGTCACCAGGAAGCCGCCGAAAATATTGATCGACGCGAAGATCAGCGCGACGAAGCCGAAAGCGCGGGCCCAGAGCGGCCCATTGTCGTCGACCACCAGCGGCACGCCGACGGCGAGCAGCGCGCCAACAACGATGACCGAGGAAATGGCGTTGGTGACCGACATCAGCGGCGTGTGCAGCGCCGGCGTCACCGACCAGACCACGTAATAGCCGACGAACACGGCGAGAACGAAGATCGAAAGGCGGAAGACGAAGGGATCGACCGCGGTGGCAAGTTCGTGCATCACGCGCTCCTTGGGTGCGGACCCGCCGCTCGTTTAAGCCGCCGTCTTTGGCATGAAATTCGGATGCACGACCGCGCCATCGCGCGTCAGCATGGTCGCCTTGATCAGCTCGTCGTCCCAGTTGATGGCGAGCTTCTTCTCTTTCTTGTCGATCATGGTGTCGATGAAGGTGAGAAGGTTCTTGGCGTAAAGCGCCGAGGCCGAGGCCGCAAGACGGCCGGGCACGTTGAGATGGCCGACGATCTTGGCCGGACCGACCTGAACCACCTGTCCCGGAACCGCGCCTTCGACATTGCCGCCGCGCTCGACGGCGAGATCGATGATCACCGATCCGGGCTTCATCGAGGCTACCATCGCAGCCGTAATCAGCTTCGGCGCCGGACGACCCGGAATGAGCGCGGTGGTGATGACGATGTCCTGCTTCTTGATGTGCTCGGCGACCAGTGCAGCCTGCTTGGCCTGATACTCTTTCGACATTTCCTTGGCGTAGCCGCCAGCCGTCTGCGCGTTCTTGAATTCCTCATCCTCGACGGCGAGGAATTTGGCGCCGAGGCTTTCCACCTGCTCCTTGGTGGCGGGGCGCACGTCGGTCGCGGTGACGACGGCGCCGAGACGGCGCGCAGTTGCGATCGCCTGCAGGCCGGCGACACCGACACCCATGATGAAAACCCGGGCCGCCGGCACGGTGCCGGCCGCGGTCATCATCATCGGCATGGCGCGGCCATAGGTCTCCGCGCCGTCGATCACGGCGCGGTAGCCGGCCAGGTTGGCCTGGGAGGACAGCACGTCCATCGACTGCGCGCGGGTGATGCGCGGCATCAATTCCATGGCGAAGGTGGTCAGCCCGGCATCGGCCATCGCCTTGAGCGCGGCCTCGTTGCCGTACGGGTCCATGATCGCGATGACGATGGCGCCCTTTTTGTAGGACGCGATCTCGCCGGTCGAGGGCCGGCGAACTTTCAGGATCAGGTCGGCGTCCCCGCCGACCGCCTCGGCGATCGTCGCGCCGGCGGCCTCATACTCGGCATCGGGATAGCCGGAGGCGTTGCCGGCGCCCCGCGCCACCACCACCTCGGCGCCGAGCGCCTTGAATTTCTTGACGGTCTCGGGGCTGGCCGCGACACGCGGCTCATTGGCCTCGGTTTCCCGTGCAACCGCAATACGCATTCCGACAGCCTCCGCTCGCCCAGCCGAAGGCCCGGGCCGCTAACGGCCCCAGCCTACCCGGGCAGATTATGCGCCACTACGACAGGGCGGTGAAGCCGAAGATCAGGAAGCTGAGGATAAATGCCACGTAGCTCGGCGTCTTCGAGCCGGAGCCAAGCGCCACCACCAGACCGAGAATCGCGATCAGGAAGACGGGGATCGCGGTCAACCAGTGGCCGAGCACGCCGCCAACGGTCAACGCCAGCAAGAGGTTGATGACGTGGATGGTGCCGTCAAACGAGTACTTGATGAAGCTTTCGTAGGTCTGCTCGTGCGCCGGATAGTCGTTGCCGGTCGCGGTGGCGTATTCGACGGGCCCGTGGTCGGCCATGGCGGAAAGTCTCCGGTTCGCTTGGTTCCTCAGCGCACAGGGGTTAGCGCAATCGCGGCGGCAGGGCAACGTCTGGGAGGCTACGGGCGGGCCTCCCCCGTCAGGGCACAGTGAGCCCCGCCTCGGCCAGCGCGGCGTCCTGCCGCGCCGTCACCTCCTCGACCGAGAAGCGCTCGATGGCCTCATTGAACAGCCGATAGAAATTCAATTCCGCCGCCAGATGCAGGAAGACGGCCCCGAGGCCGATGGCAGCGCGGTCCATGAAGACGAATTCGCGCGGCACCTGTACCGGGCCGAGTTTCTTCAACGCCTGGTGGACCTGGAAAGCCTGTTTGCGACCGTAATCGGCAGGCTTCACCCCGTCGGCAATGGTGCGGACACGGTCGTCGAGCAGCGGGCCGTAGATGAAGCGCGCCCAGATATTGAGGGTGTCGATCAATTCCCGGGTCAGGCGGCGGAAGCCCCAGATCTCGTAGGCATGCACCACCCTCGCCTCGTCGCCCTCGAGCAGACCGCGATAAAGATCGACCACACCGGCGACGAAGCTGGGCGGGAAAATCCGGATGCACCCGTAGTCCAGGAGATTGATGCCGGCCGGCGCACCGCCTTCGGTGAAGACCGAATAGTTGCCGAGATGCGGATCGCCGTGGATGACGCCGAAGCGGCTGAACGGAAACCACCAGGCGGTGAACATCGCGGTGGCGAGACGGTTGCGGACCTCGAGACTGTCGTCCTTGTGCGACAGCATTTTACTGCCGTCCATCCAGTCCATCGTCAGCAGCCGTCCGCTCGACAAATCCGGCCACACATTCGGCACGCGGATCAGCGGCTCGTCCTTGAGCATGTGGCGATAGAGCGACGCGTGTCTGGCCTCGCGCACGTAATCCAGTTCCTCGCGCAGCCGGGCGCCGATCTCGACCGCGATCTGGTCGGTGTCGATGGCCGGTTCGAAGCGCTTGCGCAGCGAGAACAGAAGATTGAGCTGATGCAGATCGGCTTCGACCGCCGACTGCATATCCGGATACTGGAGTTTGCAGGCGAGATGCGTGCCGTCGAGCGCCTCGGCGCGATGCACCTGGCCAAGCGAGGCGGCGGCCGCCGGCTGATGCTCGAAGGATTTGAACTTTGCCTGCCAGTCGGCGCCCAGCTCCGCAGCCATGCGGCGCTTGACGAAAGCCCAGCCCATCGGCGGCGCCTGGCTTTGCAGCTTCATCAGTTCGCTGGCGTATTCCGGCGGCACCGCGTCGGGAATGGTGGCGAGCAGTTGCGCCACCTTCATCAGCGGACCTTTCAGGCCGCCCAGCGCGGCGGCCAGCGCCTCGGCATTGCCGGCGCGGTCACCTTGCGCGCCGAGATAACGCTGGCTCGCCATGCGCGCGGCGACACCGCCGACTTTGGTGCCGACCCTGGCATAGCGGGCGGCGCGGGCGGCGAAGCGGTTTTTCTCAGGGTCGGTGGACATACATATGAGGTAGTGACGAAAGCAGCCCTTCGCAAACTAAGGACCATCACCCTGAGGCGCTCGGCCGCAGGCCGAGCCTCGACGGGCCGGGAAATAGCCTACCCCAGCCCCTCCAGTTCCTCGATCAGCTTCGCGATCACCGATAGCCCGCCGTCCCAGAACTTCGGGTCACGGGCGTCGAGGCCAAACGGCGCGAGCAACTCGGAGTGATGCTTGGTGCCACCGGCCGAGAGCATGGCGAGGTAGCGCTCGGCAAAGCCGCCCTCCGACTTTTCGTAGACCGCATAAAGCGAGTTCACCAGGCAGTCGCCGAAGGCATAGGCATAGACGTAGAACGGCGAATGGATGAAGTGCGGAATGTAGACCCAGAAGGTCTCGTAGCCGGGCCTCAAATCGATCGCCGGCCCGAGGCTTTCGGACTGTACCGACATCCACAGTTCGCAGAGCTTGTCGACGGTGAGTTCGCCGTTGCGGCGCTCGAGATGGACCTTGCGCTCGAAGGTGTAGAACGCGATCTGCCGCACCACCGTGTTGATCATGTCCTCCACCTTGGCGGCGAGCATGGCCTTGCGCTGCTTCTTGTCGGTGGTGTTGGCGAGCAGCCTCTTGAACGTGAGCATTTCGCCGAACACGCTGGCTGTTTCAGCGAGCGTCAGCGGCGTCGGCGCCATCAGCGCGCCGTTGGGCGCGGCGAGCACCTGATGCACGCCGTGGCCCAGCTCATGCGCCAGCGTCATCACGTCGCGCGGCTTGCCCTGGTAATTGATCAAGACATAAGGATGCGCCGACGGCACGGTCGGATGTGAGAACGCGCCCGGTTGCTTGCCCGGCCGCACACCGGCATCGATCCAGTTCTTCTGGAAGAAACGATCGGCCACTTCCGCCATCGTCGGCGAAAAGGCACCGTAGGCCGTGAGCACCGTATTGCGCGCGTCGGACCACGGAATGCTGCGCTGCTCGACCTTGGGCAGCGGCGCGTTGCGGTCCCAGTGCGCCAGCTTTTTCTTGCCGAACCAGCTGGCTTTCAGCGCGTAGTAGCGGTGCGACAATTTCGGGTAGGCGGCCCGCACGGCCGACACCAGCGCCTCGACCACCTCCGGCTCGACCCGGTTCGACAGATGCCGCGCGTCGGCAACGTCCTTGAAGCCGCGCCAGCGATCGGAGATCTCCTTGTCCTTGGCCAGCGTGTTGGTGATCAGCGTGAACGGCCGCAGGTTGGCCTTGAACGTTTTGGCCAAAGCCTCGGCGGCGTCCTTGCGCTTGGCGCCGTCGGTGTCCTGCATGAAGTTGAGCGTCGGCTCGATCGGCAATTCCTTGCCGCGCACCTTGAAGCGCAAGGCCGCAATGGTGTCGTCGAACAATCTGTTCCACGCCGAATAGGCGGTCAGCGACTTTTCGTGGAACAGCTGCTCGATGCGGTCCTCGAGCTGATACGGCTTTTCCTTGCGCACATCCTCGATCCACGGCCGATAATGGCCGAGCGCCCCGGACGACATCGCGGCGTCGATCAGCTTGTCGTCAATGCGGTTGAGCTCGAGATCAAAGAACAGCAGATGCGAATAGGCGGTGGTGATGCGCTCGTTCATGTCGCCGTAGAATTTGGCGATGGTCTGATCGGTCGAGTTGCCGGCATGCAGGAGGCCGGCATAGGAGCCGATGCGGCCCAGCACGTCGGCGATTTTCTCGTAGCGCTTCACCGCCTCGCACAGGGCCTCGCTGGCGCCGGGCTGCGCCGCGAGGACGCCGAGCTTGCCCTTGTAGAGCTCCTCGAAGGCCACGCATTCGCCGTCCATCCAGGACAGGTCCTGCTTGAGCGCCGTGCTCTCGATGCCGGGATAAAGATCGTCCAGATTCCAGTCCGGCAGCGCGCCCACCCGGGCGGCACCCGCCGCTGCCGCCTTCGGCCGCGCCTTGGCGGCCTTGCGGGCGGGCTTGGTCTTCGCGGCGTTGCGGGCAGCGGGCTTCTTGCGGGTCGCGGATTTGGCCATGTGTCGGTTACGTTTCGTTAGGGAAAAAGATCGGGGTGGAATCGGTTCGGACGCTCACTTTACCCAAGCTTGCCCACAATTAAGCGTTCGGCAGTGGCGGCGCGATGGCAATCCGGGACATTTTTCCGTCTTTTTCACCCTGTCGGCAGAGCCCGGCCCCCGGCCCGATCCGATTAAGAAGCCCTTAAGCGTGCCTCCCAATACTGCGCCAAATCGGCACAGCCTGAGTCGCGTTAGAGCGCGGGCCGCCGCGCTGTAAGGGCGTGTCCATGTCGCAAGTCGTGTTGATCGTCGACGACGATCCGGTCCAGCGTCGCCTGCTCGAAGCGATGGTGCAGCGTTTCGGCTACCGGGCGATCACCGCCGACGGCGGCGACGCGGCCTTGGGCGTGCTCACCGGCGTCGATGCGGTCGCGGTCGATTGCGTCATTCTCGACCTCGTGATGCCGGACCTGGACGGCCTCGGCGTCATGGCGCGGATGCGCCAGGCCAGCCTCGATATTCCGGTCATCGTTCAGACCGCCCATGGCGGCATCGACAATGTCGTCTCGGCGATGCGCGCCGGCGCCACCGATTTCGTCGTCAAACCCGCCAGCCCCGAGCGCCTCGAAGTCTCGCTGCGCAATGCGCTCGCAGTCCGCGCGCTCGCCGGCGAACTGCAGCGCGTCAAACGCAGCCGCGATGGCACCTTGAGCCTCGCCGATGTCATCACCCGTTCGCCGGCAATGACGCCGGTCCTGAAAGCGGCGGAGAAGACCGCGGCCTCCGACATCCCCGTCCTGCTCGAAGGCGAAAGCGGCGTCGGCAAGGAACTGATGGCGCGCGCCATCCATGGTTCAGGCGAGCGCCGCGCCAAACCCTTCGTCGCCGTCAACTGCGGCGCGCTGCCCGAGCACCTGATCGAGTCGATCCTGTTCGGTCACGAGAAAGGCGCCTTCACCGGCGCCACCGAAAAGCACACCGGCAAATTCGTCGAAGCCGACGGCGGCACCCTCTTCCTCGACGAAGTCGGCGAACTGCCGCTGGCGGCGCAGGTGAAGCTGCTGCGCGCGCTGCAGGAGAGCGAAGTCGAGCCGGTCGGCTCGCGCAAGACCGTGAAGGTCAATGTGCGCATCATCTCCGCCACCAACCGCGACCTCATCGCCGAAGTGAAGGCGGGGCGCTTCCGCGAAGACCTGTTTTATCGCCTGCACGTCTTCCCGATCACCATTCCGCCGCTGCGGCAGCGGCCGGAAGACATCGAGACGCTGGCGCGCCATTTCGTCACCCGCATCGCCGCCGAGCAGGGCAAGCGCATCCGCGGCCTGGATGCCGCGACGCTTCATGCGCTCGCCGCCCATCGCTGGCCGGGCAATGTGCGCCAGCTCGAGAACGCGGTGTACCGCGCCGTCGTCATGGCGGATAGCGACACCATCGGCATCGCGGAATTTCCGCAGCTTGCGACGACGAACGGCGATGCAATGGTAAACGTCGGCATCGCGCCGGCCACCGCTCCGTCGTTCGATCATGACGCCGTTTACGTTGACGGCAGCATCAGCTTGCAGGAGCGCATGCTGCGGCTTAATCCTTCAGCCATGTCGCAGACACAACCAGTCCTGTCGTTAACCGACGATCGAAACGACGTGAAACCGCTCGAAGATATCGAGCGCGAGGTCATCCGCTTTGCCATCGAGCATTATCGCGGACAGATGTCGGAAGTCGCGCGCCGTCTCAAAATCGGACGCTCGACGCTGTATCGCAAGCTCGAAACGCTGCAAATGCACGACGAAACGAGCATCGCGCCCGACAACAACCCCGTCGACGCCGGTTAATCATTAAAATTTTAACGACCGCGCGCCGCGTTCACTTTGATGCAAAGTAAGCGGCGACCGCACGGCGATTTCATTTCATGCCGCGCGCCGTTCGGTCGCATAATGCGCCGATAACACTTGTCCTATGCTTGTCTTGCCGGAGAGACCGGCCGGCGCCAGTTAACAAGTCGCATTGCATTCGATGCATCGTGGTAACGGCGCCGTGTGGTGTGGAGTTGAAGCGTGATGCGTAAATCGAGGTTCGAGCGTTTGCTGGCCGGCACTGTGCTGGCCCTCACGACGGCGACAGTGACGACGGCGACGCCGTCTTTCGCCGCACCCGACGGCATCCGTCAGGTCGCGCCGCTGCCGCCGTCGCTGAACGGCGTGCGTGTCATTCAGCGCCGTCCCGAACCGGCACAGGACCAGGTCCGCGTCGATCCGCCGGCGCCGGTGCCGATGCCCCCCGAGGTCCGCCGCGAAGCGCCGCGCCCCGAACCGGTGCGCCTGGAGACGCCGCGTCAGGAATTAACGCACCCCGAGCCCGTGCGTCAGGAGCCCGCGCGCGTCGAGACACCGCGGCAGGACCCGGCGCGTCAAGAACCCGTGTCGGCCGAGCCGGCCCGCGCCGAAGCGCCGCGCGACAGCGGCGTCATCGCCTCCGCGCTCGACAAGATTTTCGGCGTCTCCGATGCGCAGATTGCCGACAGGCTGCGCGCTACGATGGCCGGCAGTAAAGCGGACAAGGGCGACTCCGAACGCAAGGCAGTCGAGAGCTTTTATGCCGCGCGCAATTACGCGCCGGTCTGGATCCGCGACGGCCGCCTGACTGGCGGCGCCAAATCGGCGGTCCTGCGCATGAAGAATGCGCAAGGCGATGCGCTCGAACCGGCCGACTATCCGGTGCCGGATTTCGCCCACGCCAACGGCGCCGACCAGCTCGCCGCCGCCGATCTCAAGCTCACGCTCGCGGCGCTCGATTATGCACGCCATCTCTCGCTCGGCCGCATCGCGCCGACGCGCGTGACCGCGGAAGTCGATTACGGCAAGCGCGACATGGACAACGCCGATGCGCTGCGCAAGCTTGCCGACGCCCGCGACGCCAATACTGCCTTTGACGGCTTCGAGCCGCCGCACCAGGCGTACAAGGCGCTCAAGCGCAAACTTGCCGACATGCGCAACGCCGGACCGCGCGCCGATGCGAGCGAGCGTATCGCCGGCGGCCCGGCGATCAAACCCGGCGACAAGGATGGCCGCGTGCCGCAATTGCGCGAGCGGCTCAATGTGCGCCTCGCGGTGCAGGGTCCCCGCACCACGCAGGTGCGCGACCCACGCACCGGCCGCATGAAGACCGTGAAGGTGGCTGGCGAAGATCCGAAGGCCGCCGAACTCGTCTATGACAGGGCGCTGTTCAACGCGATCAAGAACGTGCAGGCGCGCGCCGATATCAAACCGACCGGCGTGATCGACAACAAGACGATCGCCGCCATCAACGGCCCGACCCAGCAGCAGCAGATCGACACCGTCATGGCCAATATGGAGCGCTGGCGCTGGCTGCCGCGCAACCTCAGCGCCAATTACGTGATGGTCAATGTGCCGGACTACACGCTCAAGGTCGTGCGCGACAACAACGTCGTCTGGCGCACCAGGATTGTCGCCGGCAAGCCGCAGACGCCGACCCCGCTCCTGACCGCGGCGATGGACAATGTCGTCGTCAACCCGTCCTGGTATGTGCCGCAGTCGATCATCCAGAACGAACTCCTGCCGCAATACGCCAGCGACCCGAACATCTTCGACCGCATGGGGCTCGAAGTGAAGCGTGGCGCCGACGGCCACATCAATGTGGTGCAGCCGCCGGGCATGGCCAATGCGCTCGGCCGCATCAAGTTCAACTTCCCGAACAAGTACCAGGTGTATCTGCACGACACGCCGGAGAAGCGGCTGTTCGCAGCCGACAAGCGCGCCTTCAGCCATGGCTGTATGCGCGTCGAGAACCCGACCAAGTTCGGCGAGGTGATGCTGGCGATGGCCATCCCCGGTCCGACGCCGACGCAGCCGCAGATCGAACGTCTCGTCGGCCATGAGGAAAAGACCTTCAAGATGGTCAACCGGCCGATGGTGCATCTGACCTATCAGTCGGCTTTCGTCGACGATGACGGCAAGCTGCAGATGCGCGACGACATCTACGGCTTCGACAAGCGCATCCACGCCATCATGACGAGCGACGAACGCCGTGTCGCCGACGTCGCGCCGCCGCAGGACAAGTCGCGCGATCTGGCAACGATGAAGAGCAACCAGGAAATCCTCGGCCGCGTCGAGCGGCGCGAAGCGGGCAATCCGTTCTCGTTCTTCGAGAAGATTTTCAGATAAGCGCTCACGGCTGCGCTGACGCACATACTGTCGACCCTCCCCCGCCAGGAGGAGGGTATGATTCTGCCTGAAGTTCCCTCCGATACCGACCTTATTTCGACAATTTTGCCCCTTAACCAAAGTGCCGCACGGGGGATCATCGCCCGCATAAGGGATGGTTAACGAAATCCCGCCAACACTGACGGCCGTCAGCGCGGCCGCTTGAACCGGGCGTACCGATGGCTGTCGGACGAAGTTCGTGGATTGTGTCAGTGTCGGTACGCGGCGTGTCTCGCCATAAATCCCTTTTCAATCGGCGCCTGGGCACCCGGCTCGGCCTGTCGGCCGCGCTCGCCGGCATCGTGCTGCTGGGCGCCGGCAACGCGCTGCTGCCCGCCGCAGCCGAGGGCGACAGCCGCACCCTCTCCTTCCTGCATCTCCACACCCGCGAGACCATCACCGTCACGTTCAAGCGCAACGGCCGCTATGACGATGCCGCGCTGACGAAGCTCAACTGGTTCCTGCGCGACTGGCGCCGCGACGAACCCACAACGATGGACCCCAAGCTGTTCGACATCTTGTGGGAAGTCTATCGCGAGGTCGGCGGCAAGGAGCCAATCGAGATCATCTCCGCCTATCGCTCGCCCGGCACTAACGCCATGTTGCGCACGCGCTCGAGCGGCGTTGCCGAGAACTCAAACCACACCACCGGCCACGCCATCGATTTTGAAATTCCGGGCGTGCCGCTCGCCAGAATCCGCGAAGTCGGCCTGCGGCTGCAACGCGGCGGCGTCGGTTTCTATCCCACCTCCGGCTCGCCTTTCGTGCATCTCGACACCGGCTCGATCCGCCACTGGCCGCGCATGACGCGCGAGCAGCTCGTCAAGGTTTTCCCCGACGAGCGCACCGTCCACATTCCTTCCGACGGCCAGCCGCTGGCCGGCTATGCCTTGGCGCTGGCCGACGTACAGAGTCGCGGCAATGCGCCTTCGAACGTGTTGATGGCGCAGGCGCGCGAAGCCGGCATTACCGAAGCGCGGAGCGACACGGCGAAGAAGCCGCGTAGTTTGCTGGCGGCGCTGTTCACCCGGTCCGCCACCGCGGATGAGTTGTCGGACGAGGCCCAGGCGGCCGAGCCGACGCCAGCCAAGGTCACGCTGGCGAGCGCCAGTGCCAAGCCCGACGTAAAGCCGAAGCCGGTCGCCACCGCGACAATCGTGCCGTTGCCATCATCGCGGCCGAGGCCCATCGCTGTTGCCGCCGCCGACCCGGCGCCGGCCGCGGCGAATGTCATCGCACCGCCCGGCGGCGCGCTGTGGGCCAACGCCGTCGAGAGCGGCGATCTCGCGCCGAAGGTCGCGCAATCGCCTTTCACCTTCGCCGACACCATGACGACGGCCTCGACCAATGTGCTCGCTTATGCCGCCGAGCCGGCGCGCGTCGCCACGCAGTTGCCGCCGCCGCGCCCGGCCAAGGCGCCGCCGATGGGCGCCAATATTCCCGTGGCGCCGCCGGCGGCCATGATCGCCGCTGCGCCCGCCGGCACCAGCGCCGCACAGGTGGTCGCCCCTGCGATCGCCGGCGGTGGCGGCCGCACCGACAGCCCGTGGCTGCGCGCGGCCATCCTGACGCCGGACCTCGCGAGCTTCATGACTGCGACGCATATGGGCGCCCGCGACATGAGCCAGTTCGGCCATCTGTTCCACAAGCCGGCGCAGGCGGTGATGATGAGCTTCTCGGCCGACCCGGGCCTCGGCCTCGTCGCCGGCCGCTTCACCGGCAGCGCGGTAACCTTCCTCGCCACGGCGACCTTCGTGCCGCAGACCACCGCATCGCTGCGGTAATGACGACTTGTCCCGGACGCGATGCAGCGTAAAACGCTGCTTCGCAGAGCCGGGACCGTCTCACATTCGGAATTTGGGAAGATCCCGGTTCAGCAGCGCGTCATTGCATGCCGCGCTGCGCCCGGGACAAGAGAACCTTACTGCAACATCCCCAGGGCGTGCATGTAGGTCTCGAGGATCTCTTCCTGCTCGCGGCGCTCGTTGGCATCCTGCTTGCGCAGGCGCACGATGGTGCGCAGCGCCTTGGCATCGAAACCGTTCGACTTGGCCTCGGCGTAGACGTCCTTGATGTCGTCGGAGGTCGCCTTCTTTTCCTCTTCCAGCCGCTCGATGCGCTCGATGATCGCCTTGAGCTGATCCTTGGCGAAGCGGTGCGAGGTTTCTTCTTTATCGGCCGCTGCGGGCATCGACATACCTTGAACTCCTTCAATACGCACTGAACGCGCGCGCGGCAGAACCCGCGCAAGCCGCGGGAACCGGACAACGTCTCACCGGAAAGCTTTCGGAATTCAAGCGCTCAAGGTCAAGGCGGGGGTGGGGTCATCCACGTTGTTCACAAGCGCCATTCTTTTGGTTGTCACGAATGGCTTTTTTCAGTGGCCCGGTCTGGACTTTTCGAATGCCGCCTTCTGCTCGGACGACGCCTCTTTCTGGTGCTTGGCGCGCCATTGCTCGTAGGGCTCGCCATAGACGATCTGGCGGGCCTCGTCCTTGGAGAGCGGCACGCCCTTGGCGTCGGCGGCGTCCTTCATCCAGTTCGACAGGCAATTGCGGCAGAAGCCGGCCAGATTCATCAGGTCGATGTTCTGCACGTCGGTCCGCTTGCGCAGATGCTCGACCAGGCGGCGATAGACGGCCGCTTCGAGCTCAATGCGGGTCTTGTCGTCGAATTCGGCGCTCATGGAAAAGCCTTTCCTCGGTTTCCTCGAAGATAGGGTCGCCGGAGCGCCGTTTCCATCAAAAAACCCGCCGCATTCCGGTCTGGAACGCGGCGGGCCGGATTCATGACCGAAGGTCAGGTCTTGAGCGCCGCTTTCACCCGATCCGGCGAGAACGGCATCTCGCGCAGCGGCTTGCCGGTCAGCGCCAGGAAAGCGTTGGCGACCGCCGGCGCCGCACCGCCGATGGCGAGTTCGCCGACCGGGAGCGGGATGTCGCCGGAACGCTGAACCTCGGTCATGAATCGAGGCACGTCCGACTGGCGCAGGACCTCGTAATCGTGGAAATTCGACTGCTCCACCGCGCCGTCCTTGATCGAGATCGCCTCCTTCAGCGCGCCGCTGAGGCCGTAAACCAGGGCGCCCTCGATCTGGGCGACGACGTTGTTCGGCTGCAACGGCAGGCCGACATCGGCGACGCTCCACATGTTGTGGACCTTGATCTTGCCGCTGGCGCGGTCGGCGGAAATCTCGGCGACCGTGGCGATCATCGAGAACCCGACCGGCGGCAGGCCGAGCTTGGAGAAGGCCATACCGAGCGCACGGCCGTCCGTCCGCTTGCGCTTCCACTCCGACATCTCGGCGACGCGCGAGACGATGGCCTTGGCGCGCGGGTCCTTGAGCAAGGCCATCCGGAACTCGAACGGGTCCTTGCCGGTGGCGCGCGCGATCTCGTCGATCATCGCCTCATTGGCAAAGTTGGTGTAGCCCGCGCCGATGCCGCGATAGGCGGCGACGCGCGCGCCGCGATCCTCGTAGATGTGCTCGGTGACATGCGCCGGCACGTCGTAGAACGGCATGTCGGCGCCGTAGATGACGATGAGATCGACGCCCTTGTCGGCCTCGAGCCGCGCCTGGTTATAGACGTAAGGCGCGACCGGTTCGGCGGCGAGGCGATGACGCCACGCCACGACCTTGCCCTCCGCATCGAGACCGACATCGACCTTTTGCGCCGTCATCGGCCGGAAGCGGCCGACACGAATGTCGTCCTCGCGGCTCTGCACCATCTTCACCGGCTTGCCGACAGCCTTCGACAGCAGGACGGCGTCGGTGACGTATTCCACGAAAGCGCGCCGGCCGTAGCCGCCGCCCATCTGCAGCGTGTGGAATTTGACCTTGTCCGGCGTAACGCCCGCCGCCTTGGCCGCTTCCTCGACGGATTTGGTCGGCCATTGCGTACCGGCCCAGACCTCGACACCATCGGCCGTCACCGACGCGGTGCAGCTCAAGGGCTCCATCTGCGCGTGATAGACATAAGGCGAGGTGAACTCGGCCGAGATCACCTTGGCGGCCGACGCCAGCGCCGGTTCGGCCTCGCCGGTCTTGCGCACGACCACACCCTTCTTCGAGGTGTCGCGCACCGCGGCGAGATATTCCTTCAGATCGCGGCCGGAATCGATCTTCGATCCCTTGGCGTCCTTCCACGTCGCCTGCACCTTGTGACGCGCGGCGAAGAGCTGCGGCACCGATTGTGCGACGATGCCGATGGCATGATCGAAGGCCACCGCATCGACAACGCCGGGCTGCTTCTTGATCTCGTCCCGGTTGAACGAGACCGGGCCCGAGCCACGCGCCGGCGCCCGCACGATGGTGCCGTACAACATGCCCGGCACCTGAACATCGCTGGCATAAGTGAGGCGTCCGCTCGATTTGTCAGCGATGTCGAAACGCGGCGTATCCTTGCCGAGCAGCCGGAACTGCGCCGGCGGCTTGAGTTGCTCCGGCTTGATCTCCGGCAACTTGTCCGAGACCTGCGTAATCGAGGCGGCTTCGCCGTAGCTCATCTTCCGATTCGAGGCGGCGTGCACAACAATGCTCGGCTCGGTGGTCAGCTCGGTGACCGGCACATTCCACTTCGCCGCCACCGCATCGAGCAGAACGCGGCGGGCCTGCGCGCCCGCAGTGCGCAACGGCATCCAGTAGCCACGGGTGGTCAGGCTCGCGACCTGGTACTGGGCGCGGAACACCGGATGATTATAGGCCGGATTGACCGGCGCCTGTTCGATCTTCACCTTGCTCCAGTCGGCATCGAGTTCTTCGGCGATGATCAGCGGCAGCGCGGTGTTGACGCCTTGCCCCATTTCCGGCGCCGGCATCAGGATCGTGATCGCGCCGTCGCCGGCAATGGTGACATAGGCGTTGAGCTTGCCGGTGACGCCTTGCGCCAGTGCGTCCATGGCCGGCGCAAAGGCAAAAGCGAAGGTCAGACCGGCGGAGCCGGCGAGCATCTGGCGGCGCGTCAGGCCGCTTTCGGTGCGCATGGCTTTATCGATCATGTTCATGACCGGCCTCCCGCAGCGCGTTCGATGGCGCGCACGATGCGCGGATAAGTGCCGCAACGGCAGATGTTGCCGTCCATGTGCTCGACGATCTGATCGCGCGTCGGCTGTTTATTTGTCGCGAGCAGCGCCGCGGCCTGCATGATCTGGCCCGACTGGCAGTAGCCGCATTGCGGCACCTGCTCGGTAACCCAGGCCTTCTGCAGCGGATGCTGACCGTCCGGCGACAGACCTTCGATGGTCGTCACCTTGCGACCCTGCACCTGCGACACGGAGGTCTGGCAGGAGCGCACCGGCTTGCCGTCGACATGGACCGTGCAGGCGCCGCACAGGCCCGAGCCGCAGCCGAATTTGGTGCCGGTCAATTTCAGTTGTTCGCGCACGACCCAGAGCAGAGCCGTGTCCGGCTCTGCGTCGACGCGCGCAGGTTTTTCGTTGATCGTGAACGAAATAGACGCCATCAGTTCCCTCCCTCGAGGAATGTCTGTTGCCGGGCGCGGTTTTTCCGCGTTCGTTGCAGCCGGAGCGTCAACGAACCTGACGCGCCACGCTTGGCGGCCAGAGTCGAAGAAGGCATCCGTACTGCCTTGTTAGAACTGGATAAATTATAGACAGTAATCGCCGCCGGACAGGTAGGAAAAGATTGATGAGCGACGGACTGCGACCATTTCTCACAGGATTGTTTCGCACAGCAGTGGAGGTCGCCCACCCGGCGTCGTTCCTGCCCGGGCTTTTGCCCACGCCGCCGAAAGGCCGTGTCATCCTGCTCGCCGCCGGCAAGGCCGCCGGCTCGATGATCGAAACCGCCGAACGGCATTATCTCGACACGCTCAAGCTGCCCACCGACCGGCTCGCCGGCATTGCCGTAGCGCGGCATGGCTATGGCCGGCCCACCCGTGTGGTGACGATGATCGAGGCGGGACACCCGGTGCCGGACGAAGCGGGTTTGAAAGGCGCAGCCCGCGCGCTCGAACTCGCGGGCAGCGCCGGCGCCGACGATATCGTGCTGGTGCTGATGTCGGGTGGCGCCTCCGCCAACTGGATCGCGCCGTCTGGCGGCATTTCGTTCGCCGACAAGCAGACGGTGACGCGGGCGCTGCTGCGCAGCGGCGCGCATATCGGCGAAATCAACACCGTGCGCAAACATCTCTCGCGCATCAAAGGCGGACGCCTTGCCGCGCATGCCTTCCCGGCAAGAGTGATCACTGTCGCAATTTCCGACGTGCCCGGCGACGATCCTTCCGCAATCGGCTCCGGCCCGACGGTGCCCGATCCGACAACGCTCGCCGACGCGCGCGCCATCGTCGTCAAATACAAACTCGATCTGCCGGCGTCGATCACGCAAGCGCTGAACGATCCTGCCAACGAATCGCCCAAGCCCGGCGATCCGAAGCTCGCGCATTCATCTTTCGTGCTCGCCGCGCGTCCGCTCGATGCGCTTAAGGCCGCCGAGAAGGCGATCACCGCCGCGGGCTACGAATGCATCTCGCTCGGCGCGGATGTCGAGGGCGAGGCGCGCGAGGTTGCGGCCCGCCATGCGGCGATGGCGCGCGATCTGCGCATCAAGGGCAAGCGCGCCGTGATCGTGTCCGGCGGCGAACTCACCGTGACCATGCGCGGCAAGGGCCGAGGCGGCCCGAACCAGGAATACGCGCTGGCGCTGGTGGCGCCTCTGGCCGGCTTGGCTGGCGTGGCTGGCATCGCCGGCGACACCGACGGCACCGATGGCGGCGGCGGCTCCGCCACCGACCCCGCCGGTGCGCTGGTCGACGGCGATACGGCCGCCCGCGCCAGGGCCCTTGGCCTCGATCCGGCCGCGTTTCTGGCCGATAATAATTCGACGGAATTCTTCGCCCGCCTCGGTGACCTGCTTGAACCGGGCCCTACCTTCACCAACGTCAACGACTTTCGTGCGATCGTCGTCGACACGCCATGATCGTCGTCGACACGCCATGATGGTCTGCTTTACAACGTTGAATCGTCAGACCACGCCGGCACCGTGACCCCTTTGCTTTTTTCACTCGCCAGATGCCGCGTCCTCCGCCTCGCCGCCGTCCTCGTGCCGGCGTTGATCGTCTGCGCCTTCGCCACCGCTGAGCCGGCGCGCGCCGACTTCCGGCTCTGCAACAACACCGGCGGCCGCGTCGGCGTCGCCATCGGTTACAAGGATGCCGAAGGCTGGATCACCGAAGGCTGGTGGAACATCTCCGCGCGCAGCTGCGACACGCTTTTGCGCGGCACATTGGTCGCGCGCTACTACTACATCTATGCGATCGATTACGATCGCGGCGGCGAGTGGTCGGGCCATGCCTTCATGTGCTCGCGCGAAAAGGAATTCACCATTCGCGGCACCGAGAACTGCCTGGCGCGCGGCTATGATCGCACCGGTTATTTCGAAGTCGACACACAGGAGCAACGCTCGTGGACGGTGCAGTTGACCGACACCGCCGAGCAGCCGGTCGACCGGCCGCTCTCGCCGCGCAGCGGACCGCCACCGCGCACGCCGTTGGGCGGCGGGCCACCGCCTGGAGGCGCACCGCCGGCGTCGCCTGATCTCAACAAGGAAGGACTGCGCCGATGAGACGCCACCGCCGTGCCAAGATCGTGGCCACGCTCGGGCCGGCTTCGTCCAGCCGGGACATGATCGACGCGTTGTTCAAGGCCGGCGCCGACGTCTTCCGAATCAACATGAGCCATACCAGCCAGGAGCGTCTGCGCGAACTGGTGGCGATGATCCGTCAGGTCGAGGAGGACAACGGCCGTCCGATCGGCATTCTCGCCGACCTGCAAGGCCCGAAGCTGCGCCTCGGCACCATTGCCGGCGGCGCGATCATGGTGAAGCAGGGCGACACCGTGGTGCTGGATTCCAATCCGGCCATTGGCGGCGCCGACCGCATCTATTTGCCGCATCCGGAAATCATCGCCGCGGTGCAGCCCGGCCATACGCTGCTGATCGACGACGGCAAGGTGCGACTTACCGTGACCAAGACCGAGCCGGACCGGATCACCTCGCGCGTCGAGGTCGCCGGCAAGCTGTCAGACCGCAAGGGCGTCAGCGTGCCGGATACGACGATTCCGGTGTCGGCGCTCACCGCCAAGGATCTCTCTGATCTCGAAGCGGCGCTTGAAGCCGGCATCGACTGGCTCGCGCTGTCCTTCGTGCAGCGGCCCGAAGACGTGGCGGAAGCCAAGAAGCTGACGCGCGGCCGCGCGCTGGTGATGGTCAAGGTCGAAAAACCACAGGCCGTCGCGCGCCTCAGCGAAATCATCGAAATCGCCGATGCCCTGATGGTGGCGCGCGGCGATCTCGGCGTCGAGATGCCGCTCGAGAAGGTCCCGGGCGTTCAGAAGCAGATGACGCGGCTCTGCCGCGCCACCGGCAAGCCGGTCGTGGTTGCGACGCAAATGCTGGAATCGATGATCTCTTCGCCGGTGCCGACGCGCGCCGAAGTCTCCGACGTCGCCACCGCCATCTTCGAAGGGGCGGATGCGGTGATGCTGTCGGCGGAATCGGCGGCCGGGCAATATCCGCTCGAGGCGGTCGAGACCATGAGCCGCATCGCAACGCAGGTGGAGAGCGACCCGCCCTATCGCGAGATCATCAATGCGCAGCGCACCAGACCGGAAGCGACCGGCGCCGACGCCATTGCCGATGCGGCGCGGCACATTGCCGACACGCTCGATCTGGCCGCCGTGATCTGCTGGACCTCGTCGGGATCGACGGCGCTGCGCGTGGCGCGCGAGCGTCCGCGTCCGCCGATCGTGGCGTTGTCGCCGAAGATGGAAACCGGCCGCCGCCTCGCTGTGGCGTGGGGCGTGCATTGCGTCGTCACCGAAGACGCACATGACCAGGACGACATGGTCGACCGCGCCTGCCGCATCGCCTTCAAGGAAGGCTTCGCCAAGCCCGGCCAGCGCGTCATCGTCGTCGCCGGTGTGCCGCTCGGCACGCCGGGCGCGACCAACATGCTGCGAATCGCTTATGTCGGCGCCGACGACAGCGCCGATTGAGGATTCCGAGGCTTGTTTCAGCTGACCGCCGCCGTGATTTACCTTTCGGCAATCACGACCGGGGCCGGACGAAATCGTAAAGCCGTTGTTAAGCCCCAAGGTGTCTTTAGGCCCTGAAACGGGGACAGGAATGCAGAAAGACGCCAGGGTCTACAGCTTGCCGAAGTGGCGCCTGACCCGCTGGCTGGTCGATGCCGGTCCCGGGATTCCTGACGACATCCGTGACGCGCTCATCGCCAGCCTGTTCAGCGGTCTGCCGGTCTTCTTCGGCGGCGCTGTCAATGTCATTCTGGTCGCCGGCGCGGTCGCGCTCCAGACGCAGAAGCCTGTGTTCATCGCCTGGTTTGTCTTCGAAGTCGTCGTCTGCCTGGCGCGGCTCGTCGTCCTGGTCATCGCGCGGCGCGCGGCGCTCGCAAGGCGCAAGACGCCCACCGATCTCTACCTGCTGCTGGGGCTGGCCTGGAGCTGCGGCGTCGGATACGGCGTTCTGACCACCATGGCGAGCGGCAACTGGCTGATCGCCAGCGCCACCTGTCTGTCGGGCGCGGCTATGGTTGGCGGCATCTGCTTGCGCAATTTCGGCGCGCCGCGTCTTGCCGCTGCAATGATCTTCTGCAGCATTGGGCCGAGCATCGCCGGCGCGGCGCTGGCCGGCGAACCGCTGTACTACATCGTGTTCATCCAGGCACCGATGTATTTCTTCGCCATGGCGGCCGCTGCCTTCCGGCTCAAGACCATGCTGGTGACCAGCATGCTTGCCGAACGTGAGAACGATCATCGCGCCCGGCACGACGCACTCACGGGCCTGCCGAACCGGCACGGCCTGGTCAACGCCGCGGAGGCCAAGCTTGCCGCCGCCTGCGAGACCGGCCGCCCGCTCTCGCTGCTGTTCGTCGATCTCGACGGCTTCAAGGCCGTCAACGACACCTATGGCCATGCGGCTGGCGATACGTTGCTCAAGCTGGTTGCCGAACGTTTGCGGCACATGCTGCGCCCCGACGATCTCGCCGCGCGCATCGGCGGCGATGAATTCGTGATGCTGGTCGCCAACCGCGACGAACGGGAAAGCATGGCCTTCGCCGAGCAACTGATCGCCACGGTATCGTCGTCCTACGATCTTGGCGGCGGCGCCAACGCCCCTATCGGCCTGAGTATCGGCATTGCCATGGCGCCCGAGCACGGCGCATCGATCGAAGCACTTCTGGCGTCGGCCGACGCCGCGCTCTACGAGGCCAAATCGAAGGGCAAATGCCGCTGCTGCATGGCGTCGGTCGCGGCCAACATCGCTGCCCTCCAGCGCCTCAGCGGTCACACCGTAACGGGCGAGGCCTCCTCGGTCGCGGCCTAGCGTGGCGGCCTTCGGCCCTTGCTGCTAACGAGAGCAGACCAAGCGACGATTGAACGAAAGACAATACCATGAGTGTCACGCTGCAGTTCTGCGGGGCCGCACGGACGGTGACCGGCTCCTGTTATCTCCTGCAGAGCAAGGCCGGACGGCTGCTGGTCGATTGCGGCATGTACCAGGGCTCCAAAACGCTCAAAGAGCTCAACTACGGCGCCTTCCCCTTCAATCCGGTCGATATCGACGCCGTGCTTCTCACGCACGCCCATATCGACCACAGCGGCCTGCTGCCGAAGCTGGTCCGTACCGGCTTTCGCGGCCATATCTTCGCGACGCGCGGCACCATCGACCTGTGCTCCTACATGCTGCCCGATGCCGGCAGCATCCAGGAATCCGAAGTCATTGCGCTCAACCGGCGCAACGCCGCGCGCGGTCGCCCCGAAGTCAGTCCGATCTACACCGCCGCCGACGCGGCGGCGTCGCTACAGGCCTTCCAGCCGGTCGACTACGAGACCTGGATTGCGCCGATGGCGGGCGTGCGCGCACGCTACTGGAACGCCGGCCACCTGCTCGGCTCGGCCTCGATCGAAATCGAGTTCGCCGGCGAAGGCAAAGACGGCAAGCCGCTGCGGCTGTTGTTCTCCGGCGATGTCGGTCCGGATGCGAAGCTGCTGCAGCCCGATCCGGAAGCGCCGGCAGGGCTCGACTACGTCATCTGCGAATCGACCTACGGCAATACGGACCGGCCGGCCATCACGCCGCCGGCGCGGCGCGCGCGGCTCGCCGAATTGGTGCGCGCCGCCCATGCCGCCGGCGGACCTTTGCTCATTCCGGCCTTTGCCGTCGAGCGTACACAGGAACTGATCGTCGAACTGATCGACCTGATGGAAGAAGGGCTGGTGCCGGCGGCGCCGATCTTTCTCGATTCACCTTTGGCAATCCGCGCGACCGACGTATTCCGGCAGCACGCTTCCGAATTGACGACCGACATCGACGTCAATCGCATGCTGGCCTCGCCGCATCTGCGCTTCACCGAGACGGTGGATGAGAGCAAGGCGATCGCCAAGCTCTCCGGCTTTCACATCATCATCGCCGGCAGCGGCATGTGCGATGCCGGCCGCATTCGCCACCATCTCAAGCGCTGGCTGTGGCACGCAAATGCCACCGTGCTGCTGTCGGGCTTTCAGGCGCAAGGCACGCTCGGACGCTTCCTTTTCGACGGCGCCAAGGCCGTTCGCATCCAGGGCGAGGAGATCAAGGTCGCGGCCCGCATTGCCTCTTTCGATGAATATTCCGGCCATGCCGACGGCCCCGAACTGGCGCGCTGGATCGCCGAGCGACGGCCCATTGAACGCGCGGTGTTCCTGGTGCATGGCGAAGAGCCGGCGCTGGCCGGCCTGTCGGAACGCATTGCCGAACGCTTCGTCCCCGCGGCCCGGGTCAATATCCCGATCCTCGATGACATCTACGAACTCACCACCGCCGCGCCGACGCCGCTCGCCGGCAAGCAAAGGCGGCGGCTGGCGCCGGAAGCGGTCATCTCGCTCGACTGGCACAACGACATGTCGAAGCTGATCCTCGACATCAACGATCGCATCGAGGCCGCCGCCGACGACCGCGCCCGCGGCGTCCTTGTGCGGCGCCTGCGCCGGGCGCTGGAGCAGGATTAGACGTCGCGCGCGCGAGCGAACGATCAGCGCGGCACGGCGACAACGCCATCGATCACCGCCACGACGTCGTCGCGGGCAATGCTGTGAACCATGTGGCCGACGCCCGGCAACACGGTGAGCGTCGCCTGCGGTATCTGGCGTTCGAGCGCGCGCGAATGAATGTCGGTGTAGACGACCGGATCGGCATCGCCGGCAACGATCGCCACCGGGACCTTGATCTCCGGATAGCGCGGCATCTGCCGCGTGACAAATTCCTTGAGTCCGTCGAGATCGCGGGCATTGGCGATGAACTCGCGCGGCCGCAGCAGCATGGTGACAGCGGTTTTTGCATCGTAATCCGGCGGCGGCGATTGCGGCGCGAACACGCCCCTGATGCCGGAGTCGATCAGAAAATAGCCGGTCGGCATGATGAGCGTATAAGCCAGCAGCGGCCCGATGACGGGCGTCGCGACGATATGGTTGATGGCGCCAATGCCGCCTGGCCAGCGATGCGTGACAGGTGCCAGCAGCACCAGACCGCTGATGTCGGCGGGATAGGCGAGCGCATAAGCGGTCGCCAGCGCCCCTGACCATGAATGTCCGACCACGACGGGTGCGCGCACACCGAGTTTGGCCAGAGCTTGATGAATGAGCGCCGCCTGTGCGGCCGGCGATGCATCGGCCGCACCGCCCGGCCTGTCGCTCCATCCATGGCCGGGGCGATCGACGAGAATGACGCGATAACGCGACGACAGCGCATCGCCCAGCGCCAGCTTCATGTCGAGCAAATTGCCGCTCGCGCCATGCAGCAGCAAGACCGGCGGCGCCGCGGCGGGCCCGAGCTCGACGACATGCAGCCGGCCGCCTTCGACATCGACGAAACGGCCGGACGGCGGATTGTTGCTCTCGATCAGTCGGGCGCCGATCAACGTGCCGCCGATAAGCGCGACGACGATGGCGACGAAGATCAAGACGGCCATGCGGACCTTACGAATGAAACCCTTCACGACAACAGATACGGCCCGCGGCGCCGTTGGGATCACTGGAATTTGCCGGATCGGCCTTAAATAGACGCGCGCGTCAGATGTCGCGGCCTTCGACCTCTTCCTGCAGCTTCTTCACCACGTCGGGAATGCGCTGCAGGCGCGGATAGACATCGAGCGCACGGCGATAGGCGTCGAGCGCGTGCTTGTCGTCGCCGATGTCCTGGAGGATGAGGCCGAGCCCGGCCAGCGCGCCGAAGTGGCGCGGCTCGCGGCGCAGCACCTCACGAATATCGGCGAGTGAGCGGCCATAATCCTTCTTCATGTAATAGAGCGTGGCGCGGCGGTTCCAGCCTTCGACATAATCGGGCCGAATCTTGACGATGCCGTCGAGAAGCTTGATCGCCAGATCCATGTCCTTGGCTTCGATGGCGGCGCGCACCCGCATCATCAGCAGATTGGCCGTGTCGCTGGTCGACACCATCCACTGCGCCCAGATGCGCTGTTCGATGGCCTTGGCGCTGGTTTCGTCCGGCGCGACTTTCAGGGCGCCGAACAGGAAGTCGAGGTCTTCGCTGAAAGGCTTGCGCTTGGGGGTATTGACCGGCGCGTCCACCCAACCGCCAGGCTCGGCCCGCGCAGGCGCAGGCACGCTTGCCGTGAGGCCTACGGCCAGGGCGGCGGCGATCAGGACGGCAGACGTGCGGAATCGGTCCATGAGCAAAGACTAGCGTCTTCGCGCTTCATGGCAAATCGGCGGCCAAATCTGTGGCTTTGTGGAAGGAAACCGGCCCGAGGCCGGTAAAGGGCCTGGCGGCGGTCGCCTTAGCCCTGGCGGGCCTTAAAGCGCGGATTGGTCTTGTTGATGATGAAAACGCGGCCTTTGCGCCGGACCAGCTTGTTGTTCCGGTGGCGCCCACGCAGCGATTTCAATGAGTTACGGATCTTCATTGCAATCTCACTAGGTCAGCTTTGGCGGGTTTTTAGGGGTCCGGAGGCCCCCTGTCAACGAATGGTGCGGGGATGTGGTTTAGGGCTCCCCCATGCTCTACTGTCCGACCAAAGGCCCCTCAGAGGGCCGGACCTCCGAGGAGCAGCCATGCAGCGCAGCCGCGATCGTTTCTTGACCACCCACACCGGCAGCCTGCCCCGCCCCGACGACCTCATCCGGATCATGTACGCGAAGGAGGAAGGGGTTCCGGTGGAACCCACGGCACTGAGTGAACACATCAAGGCCGCCGTCGCCGACGTCGTGAAGAAGCAGGCCGACGCCGGCGTCGATCTGATCAATGACGGCGAGATGTCGAAGCCGAGCTACGCCACTTACGTCAAGGACCGCCTCAACGGCTTCGGCGGCACCGGCAACACCTTCGTCTATCAGGACGTCCACGAATTCCCGGCACTGGAAAAGAAAGTGTTCGGCGATCCCGGCCGCTCGCGCCGCAAGACGCCGGCCTGCAACGCGCCGATCAGCGTGCGCGACGCCCAGGCCCCGCTCGACGATATCGCCAACCTGAAGGATGCGCTCAAGTCCGTGCCGCATGTCGGCGGCTTCATGAGCGCGGCCTCGCCCGGCGTGGTGTCGCTGTTCTTCCGCAACGACCACTACAAGGACTTCGAGACCTATATCTACGCCATCGCCGACGCGATGAAGTATGAGTACGAGGCGGTGGCGAAAGCCGGCTTCGTGTTGCAGATCGACTGCCCCGATCTCGGCATGGGCCGGCACATTCAATATGCCGATCTCGACCTCACCGGCTTCCGCAAGCGCGCCCAGCTTCATGTCGAGGCGCTCAACCACGCCGTCGCCAATATCCCGGCCGAACAGCTCCGCATGCATTTGTGCTGGGGCAATTACGAAGGCCCGCATCACTTCGACGTGCCGCTCGCCGACATCATCGATGTCGTGTTCAAGGCCAAGCCCGTTGCGATCTCGCTCGAGGCCGCCAATCCGCGCCACGCCCATGAATGGGCGGTGTTCGAAACGGTGAAGCTGCCGGACGGCAAGGTGCTGATCCCCGGCGTGCTCGAATCCAAATCGAACTTCATCGAACATCCCGAACTGATTGCGCAGCGCATCGGCCGCTACGCCAAGCTGGTCGGGCGCGAGAATGTCATCGCCGGTTCGGATTGCGGTTATGGCACCTGGGTCGGCCAGGCCGCGGTCGATCCGCAGGTCGTGTTCGCCAAGCTCGCGGCGATGGCGGAAGGCGCGCGCATCGCCACCAAGCAGTTCTGGTAGTCAGACCGGCGGCGGCGCTTTCGTCTCGTCGCCGTTCTTCCAGCGCTTGTAGAAGTACGGCGCGAAAATCACGAGCGCGATCACCGCCAGCATCAGCAGCGCATAACGGATGTTGTCGGTGTCGCCGGCCAGCGCCTGGGTGCCGGCGTAACCGATATAGGTGTAGGCGATCGTCGATGGCGCCATGAACACGAGCGTTGCCAGCACATAGTGCCAGAACGGAATGCGCGTCAGCCCGAGCATGTAATTGACGATCGTGTAGGGAATGACCGGCACCAGCCGCACGAAAGCGACGAAGCGCCAGCCGTCGGCCTCGACGCTGGTCATCACCTTCTGCACGCGCGGGCCGGCCCGGCGGCGCACCCAGTCTGCGGCGCCATGACGCGCGACAAGGAAGGCTCCGGCCGCGCCCAAAGTGCCGCCGGCGAGATTGATCAGGCTGCCATAGACCGGACCGAACACCGCGCCGCCGACAACGTCGAGCACGCCGCCCGGCAAGCCCGCCACCGTGCTGACGGCGTAAAGCATGATGAAGCCCGCCGGCGCCCAGTGACCCAGGCTTTCCACCCGCGTCTGCAGCGCGGCGACGCTGGTGACACCCCAGAACAGCCACAGCATGGCGAGCACGGTCGCCGCGATGGCAAGCGCAGTCAGGGCCAGTAACAGCCAGCGACGATGACGTGTCATGGACCTGGGGTGCCGATGGAAGCGCGTGTACGGAACGATGCGCGGGCCTGGATTTCGGCAGTGCCTACCATACCCGGCCGGAACCGGTCAAACCGCTGATTTTCAATGTATATTCAGAAGCCTCGCCACCGTGACCGGCGCTGCGCAGGGCGCAGGGCAGGCGCGACACTGGCGCGGTTCATTTTGCCCGCCGCCCATGCGAAGGACCGCTCATCGCACGAACCGCACGGGACCTCCGCATGACTGCCATAGCCAGAACCTTCTTTCATGTGCCCGTTTTCGGGTGGCTCCTGAAAGACGCCGTCCACGGCGCGGTCGATGCGAAGTACTACTTCTTCGGCAACCTGGTCGCTGTCCTCGCCGTGCTGGTCTACATGGTCGGCTATCCGCTGCTGATCGTGCTGGCGCTCACCATGGCGGCGGCGGTGTTGAGCATGATCCTCATCCTCACGGCGACCGACCTGATCGACCAGCGCACGCGCCGCACCAAGGCGCACGCCACCAGGACCGCAGCGCTCGCGCGCCGGGCGTAACCGCGCGACAGGCGCGCGCTTCTCTCAGATATCGAATTTGACGCCCTGGGCGAGCGGCAGCTTGCGGCCGTAGTTCACGGCGCTGGTCTGGCGGCGCATATAAGCCTTCCAGGCATCGGTGCCGCTTTCGCGGCCGCCGCCGGTTTCCTTTTCGCCGCCGAAAGCGCCGCCGATTTCCGCGCCCGACGTGCCCATGTTGACATTGGCGATGCCGCAGTCGGAACCGCGCGCCGACAGGAAGGTCTCGATTTCGCGGATATCGGTGCCGAAGATGGACGACGACAGTCCTTGCGGCACGCCGTTATGCAGCGCGATGGCCTCGTCGAGATCCTTGTATTTCAGCACATAGAGAATCGGCGCGAAGGTCTCGTCGCACACCGGACCCACCTGCCCCGGCATCTCGACCAGAGCCGGCCGCACATAGAATGAGTTCGGCCCGTTGATGTCGACGCGCTCGCCGCCATGCACAATACCGCCGGCTTTCTTCGCCTCGGCCAGCGCTCCTTGCATCGACTCGTAAGCGCGGCCGTCGATCAGCGGACCGACCAGCGCGTCCGACGTGATCGGGTTGCCGATCGAGATCGACTTGTAGACCGAGGCCAGCTTCGGCACGAGCTTGTCGTACACGCTCTCGTGCACGATCAGCCGGCGCATCGTCGTGCAACGCTGGCCGGCGGTGCCCATGGCGCCGAAGGCGACCGCACGCAAGGTGAGGTCGAGATCGGCCGACGGCGTCACGATCGAGGCATTGTTGCCGCCGAGTTCGAGAATGGCGCGGCCGAAGCGGCGCGCCACGCGCTCGCCGACGACACGGCCCATGCGCGTCGAGCCGGTGGCGGAGACGACCGGCACGCGAACGTCATCGACCAGCGCCTCGCCGACTTCGCGGCCGCCGATCAGCATGGTCAGCAAGCCTTTCGGCACGCCGCCGAACTTCTGCGCGGCGCGCGCCATGATGGCCGCAACCGCCAGCGCCGTGAGCGGCGCCTTCTCCGACGGCTTCCACACCACCGAGTCGCCGCAGACGAAAGCCAGCGCCGCGTTCCACGACCAAACCGCGACCGGAAAATTGAACGCCGAGATGACGCCGACGACGCCGGCCGGATGCCACTGTTCGGTAAGGCGATGGTCCTCGCGCTCCGACTGGATGACGAGGCCGTAGAGTTGCCGCGACAGCCCGACGGCGAAGTCGCAGATGTCGATCATCTCCTGCACTTCGCCCAAACCTTCGGACGGCGACTTGCCGACTTCGAGGCTGACGAGCCTGCCGAGCGCGGGCTTGGCCGCGCGCAGTTCCTCGCCGAGCAGACGCACGAACTCGCCGCGGCGCGGCGCCGGCACGGCCCGCCATTCGAGATAAGCCTGATGCGCCTGGCCGATCAGCGTCGCCGCCTCGGCCGGCGTCGTCTCCGGCACCGCCGCGACCACCGCGCCGTCCACGGGCGACACCACTTTCAATGTGCCGCCTTGCGTCTGTGCCGGCGTCACGCCGAGCGCGTCGAGAACGGTGCGGACGTCGGTGCTGATTGTTGTCATGGCCTGGCCTGTTCACTCAAAAACGCGCATCCGCGACATGCGCCAGCTGCGCGCCGACCTCGTAGTAGATTTCCTTCGCCGCACGCAAGGCGGCGGCCTGCGGCTCGCTCACCGGCAATGGCAGATCGCCATCGCCGGTCCGGCCCAGCATCAGATCGGCCAGGCAGCGGCCGAATACCGTGCCGGGTGCGATGCCGCGGCCGTTATAGCCGCTGAACGAGATGACATTGCGGCCGAGGCGATGGAAACGCGGCAGGTTGTCCGCGGTCATGCCGATCCAGCCATACCATTCGGTCTCGAAACCGACGCCCTTGAGTTGCGGAAACAGCTTCGTCATGGCGCGGCGGCCCCAGCCGCGATGCACCGGCCCGCCGCTCCCGCGCAAGGCGCCGACGCTGCCGAAGATGAAGCGGCCTTCCTTGTCGAAACGGAACGAGCTGAGGACTTCCCTGGTGTCCCACGCGCCCTGCCGCTCCGGCAGAATGGAGCGGCGCAAATTGCCGGAGAGCGGCGGCGTCGCCATGTTGAAATACGGCAGATGCACCAGCTCGGCGCGGAGCTGCGGCCACAACGTCGTCGTATAGGCATTGGTGGCGACGATCACCGCCGGCGCGGCCACCACGCCGCCCGGCGTCGTCAGCCGCCACAGCGCGCCGTCGTCGTCAGCCGCCGTCACCGGGCTCGATGTATAAATCGTCGCGCCCGCCCGCACAGCGGCCTGCGCCAGCCCGCGCGCATAGGCCAAAGGCTGGATGGTGCCGGCGCGCTCGTCGAGCAGCGATCCGGCATAGGCCGAGGTGCCGACCTTGCGCGCCGTCTCCGCCGCATCGAGCACACGCACCGCCGCACCGCGCGCCTGCCATTGCCGCGCGCGCTCCTTGATCTCGGCCAGTCCGGCCTCGCCAACCGCGCAATGCAACGTGCCCTGCCGCTCCGCCTCGCAGGCAATACCGTGTTTGTCGATGAGATCGAACACCGCGCGCGGCGCATTGCCGAGCAGATCGAGCAGCCGCGCGCCGTAAACATCGCCGAGCACCGCCGGCAATTCATCCGGCATCACCCACATGCCGGCATTGACCAGGCCGACATTGCGGCCCGAGCCGCCGAAACCGGCTTCCACCGCTTCCAGCACCACGACCTTGGCGCCGCCTTCGCAAAGATGCAGCGCCGCCGACAGGCCGGTGAAGCCGGCGCCGATGATCGCCACGTCGGCCTTCACCGCGCCGGCGAGCGGCCCGGTGAGCGGCGCCGGCGGTGCGGTGCACTCCCACAGGCCGTGGCTGCGCGGATCGTTCTTCATGCCCGCACCAGAAGCGAAGCCGCCGTCAGATCCTCGATGGCCGCGCCGACCGACTTGAACACCGTAATCTCCGCCTCGTCGCGGCGGCCGGGCACCGCGCCGCTGGCGAGATCGTGCAAATCGCCGCGAATGGCGTCGGCGCTCAACAGCCCCGCCGCCATCGGCTGCAGGATGTCGCCGGCCTCCTTGAGCGCGCCCGCGCGCGTATCGACGTAAACAGCCGCACGCAACATGGTGTTGTCGTCGCATTCGCGCATTTGCGGCGTGAAAGCGCCGACGAGATCGACATGCGTGCCGGGACGCAGAAGGCGGCCCCGCACCAGCGCCTGCGTCGACGTCGTCGCGCAGCTCACGATATCCGCCTGCGCGATCGCGACGTCGAGATCGCCGACCGCCGTCGCCGCAAGCCCTTTGCCCTGGAGCGTCGCCGCCAGCGCCGCGGCACGCTCGCCGTTGCGGCCCCACACCAGCACCTTGTCGATCGGCCGCACCGCCGCATGGGCCGGCGGCAAATGATGCGCGAGGTGCCCGGTGCCGACCATCAGCAGCGTCGAACTGTCGGGGCGCGACAGATAAGAGGACGCCAAAGCCGAGGCCGCGGCGGTGCGGCGGTTGGTCAGCGCCTCGCCGTCGATCATGGCGCGCGGCACGCCGGTCTCGCCGTCGAACAACACGTAAAGCGACGACACGGCGCCGAGGCCGCGCGCTGCATTCTGCGGAAACACCGTGACCAGCTTGACGCCGAGCGTCTGGCCGCGCTGCCAGGCCGGCATGGTGAGCAGATGCGCCGGCGCGCCGGCAAAGCCGACGTCGTAGGCCTGCCGCACCGGCATCGGCTCGCCGCCCTGCCGGAACGCTTCACGCAGCGCGTCGATCAGCGACGGGTAATCCAGCGCGGCATGAACGTCATCGCCTGAGAAATTGCGCAGCAAGATCGGACCTCGATACCGGAGGCGGCACGGCCGCCGAGGCTCCATTTGGCGCATTTTTCGGGAGGGGAGCAACTGATACTAACGGACGCAGGGAATAGCGACCCACGGCCCACCGGCTTTCTCGATGGGCTTAAAGTGCGGCTCGACATTTCATATCTGGTGCCGGAAGCGGCGCAGGCCGCCGTGCTGCAGGCTGGCGCACGCGGCTATCTGCACGGCGTTCATCGCCAAATAGCTTTTGTCAGCTCGCAGCCGTGCGCAGGCGCGCCCGGTCGCCGGCAAAGGCCGCCTCGACCAGATTCGCCATGGTGCTGAGTTCAATCAGACGCGGGTTGTTCTTGATGAGCCGCGCACTGCCCATCGCCTGCTCGGCAACCAGTCCGAGCTGCGATTGCACAACGCCGAGATCGGCAATCGTCTTCGGGATGCCGATAGAGGCAAAGAGCTTCTCAACTGCGTCGATGGTGGCACCGGCTTGCTCAGACATGGTGCGTTCGGCGCGATCGAGACCCATGGCTTTGCCGATCTCGGCCAGCTCCGGCTCACAATGACCGCGATTGAATTCCATGACGTAAGGCATCATCACCGCGACGCCCGCGCCGTGCGGCGTGTGAGTCATGGCGCCCACGGGGTATTGCACCGCATGAGCCGCGGCCGTGCCGGCGGTACCGAAGGCCAGGCCGGCCATCGTCGCTCCCAGCATCAGCCGCTCGCGCGCTTGCGTATCGTCGCCATCGTCGTAAGCGCGCTTGAGGCTCGCGGCGATATGCGAGATCGCCAGGAGCGCATAATTGTCGCTCAGCACATTCTTGCCGAGGAAGACGTGCTCATGAACGATGCTGCCGGTCGGCTCGCGGCGGATCGCGGTGAATGCTTCAATGGCGTGGGTCAACGCATCGGCGCCGGAGACGGCGGTGAGCCCCGGCGGGCATGAATAAGTGAGTTCGGGATCGCAGATCGCGGTGTGGCTGATAATGTGCGGTGAGGCGATTCCGACCTTCACCGCCCTGTCGGGGTCGGTGATGACCGCGACGGGTGTCACCTCCGAGCCGGTGCCGGATGTCGTCGGTACCGAGATCAGCGGCAGCACCGGGCCGGGCACCTTGAACTCGCCATAGTAGTCGGCCGCCTTGCCGCCATGCGTGAGCAGCACGGCCGCGACCTTCGCCGCATCAAGACAACTGCCGCCGCCGATGCCGATGACAAGATCGGCGCCGTGGGCCTTGCCGGCATCGACGGCGGCCGCAATGCACTCCATCGGCAATTCGGCAATCGTACCGTCGAAGACGCGAACCTGAAGTCCGGCCTGCATGAGCGATGATATCAGACGCAAAAATTCCGGGTCGGCGCCGAGCCGCTCGTCTGTCACGACCAGCGGGCGGCTGCCGAGAGCCTTGGCATAACCGGAAAGCGCTTGCCGTTGACCCGCGCCGAAAACGAGATGGCGCGGGGTGCGCAGAGTTCCAAACAGCGACAAATGAATTCTCCTGATGAGCCGGCGGGGCTTAATCTTCGTCGACGAGTTTTTCCCGGCCCTTGCTAATCGACGGCACCAGCGCCAGGCCGAGCGCCAGCAGCGCCGCGGTGAGCAGCGCCAGCGTCAGCGGTTCGCTGAGGAAGGTCCAGACATTGCCGTTGCTGAGGATGAGGCCGCGCCGGAGATTGTCTTCCAGCATGGCGCCAAGCACGAGGCCGAGCAGCAAGGGTGCCAGTTCGAATTTCAGCCTGTAGAACAAGTAGCCGAGCGCTCCGAAGGCAGCCACTTCCAGCACGTCCGACGGTCGCGAGTTCACCGAGTAAATGCCGATGCAGCAGAACAGCACGATCATCGGAAACAACAGGTGGTACGGCACCTTGAGGAATTTCACCCACATGCCGATGAGCGGCAGGTTGATGATGACGAGCATCAGGTTGCCGACCCACATTGATGAGACCACACCCCAGAACAGATCGGGATGCTTGGTGATGACCTGCGGGCCAGGCACCACGCCATGCAAGGTCATCGCGCCGCCGACCAGCGCCATCACCGCCGTCGACGGCAGGCCCAGCGTCAGCAATGGAATGAAGGTCGTCTGCGCCGCGGCGTTGTTGGCCGACTCCGGGCCGGCCACGCCTTCAATCGCGCCCTTGCCGAACCTTTCGGGATGCCGGGAGAGCGCTTTCTCCAGGGCATAGGATACAAACGACGACAAGGTCGCGCCATTGCCCGGAATGATACCGATGATCGACCCGAGCACCGAACCACGCGCGATGGCGCCGGCGGAATCCTTGATGTCCTTGCGGTCGGGCAACAGGCCGCCGATCACCTCCCCGACGAACGGCTTCTGCTCGGGTGCTTCGAGATTGCGCAGGATCTCGGCAATGCCGAACAGCCCCATCGACACGATGGCGATGTCGAAGCCGTCGTAGAAAACCTGAATGCCGTAGGTAAGGCGCGGCTCGGCCGTGATCTGATCGGCGCCGACCAGCGCCATGACGACACCGATGATCAGCGTACAGACCGCCTTGATCACCGAGCCGCCGGCCAGAATGATGGCAAGGCTCAGGCCCAGCACCATCAGCGCAAAATAGTTCCCAGCGGTGAAGCTCAAGGCCAGCTTCGACAGCGGAATCGCCGTGCCGGCGATAACAAACGTGGCGAAAGTGCCGGCAATGAAGGAGCCGATAGCGGCGATGCCGAGCGCCTTGCCCGCCCTGCCCTGCCGCGCCATCGCGTGGCCGTCGAAGGTCGTGACCAGCGACGAGGTCTCGCCAGGCATGTTGACGAGGATCGCCGTCGTCGAGCCGCCATACTGCGAACCGTAGTAAATACCGGCCAGCATAATGAGCGAGCCGATCGGCTCGGCGTTGTAGGTCAGCGGCATGAGAATGGCGATCGTCGCCAGCGGGCCGATGCCCGGCAAGACGCCGATCAGCGTGCCGAGAAGACAGCCGACGAAGCAGAGCAGGATATTCTGCACCGACAGGATGGCGGCGAAGCCGACATACAGGTTCTGGAAGAGATCAGCCACGCGGCATCTCCGGAAGCCCGAAGAAGGCAACGTAGAGCACCGCCGCGACTGCCGCGTAAGCGGCGTAAGCGATCCTCACGACGGTATCGATGCCGAGCGAGAATGTCAGCGGGTCCTGGATGAATTTCGGAAACACCGGGATCGTCACGCCCAGCATGTCCATGAAGATCACCAGCATCGCGGCGGTGAGCCCAAAGCACAAAACCAGCAGGCTCTTCACATGCATTTCCGGCGTCGCGCATCCAGCGATGAACACCGTCAGCGGACCGACGATCATCAGTCCGAGTTGCGGCGTGGACATGAAACCGAAATTCCCACCACGGATGAAAAGACCGAAGATCGCAATGGCAACAATGACGATCGCCCCCGGACGTACCGCCGCGTAAAAGCGCACGGCCTCGCTGTCGCTCTGCAGCAGCCCCTGGAGCAGGATCACAAAACCCGCCAGGAACAGCAGTACCGCGAGAGCCCTGGGCAACGCGCCCGAGCCGATGCGCATGAGCGAGCCGGCATCCAGCGCTATTGCGCCGAACCAGATCAGGGCGGCGATAAAAACCATCAGCGCCCCGCCGATCACATCGATACGTGCGTAACGCGGGACGGCGGTATGGCGCCGCCCCTCGATCGGCTGGTTCGTCATCGACGCGCTGCCTCCCAAATCCTTGCCGCGGCCTACGTCACTTCGCCGCGACTTGCTCGATAAGCGCCTTCCAGCCCTTGGTCTGGCGCTCCATGAAAGCCTGCGTTTCGGCAGCGCTGTAGTCGAGCTGCTCGATAGCGACTTCGGCGTAACGGTCCTGCACGGCCTTGGTCTTCAGCGCCTCGCGCGACTTGGCGTTCAGATACTCGACAATATCATTGGGCGTGTCCTTGGGAACGAACATCGCAACCCAGGAGTCGATGACGTAGTCCTTCACGTCAAGCTTGTCGATCGTCGGCACGTCGGGCAGGAACGACGACTTCTGCGGCGTGGTGATCGCGATCGGCGTGACGCTGCCCGCCTTGATAAACGGCATGATCGAGCCGCTGTCGGCAATGGTGGCCGAGGCGCGCCCGGCGACGACGTCGTTGATGGCGTCCACCGAGCCCTTGTAGGGCACGAGCGTCATCGCAAGGCCGGATCGCAATTCGAGTCCCCTGCGCGCCAGATCCCCGACGCTGGTCCAGCTTGCATAGGTCAGCTTGCCGGGATTTTCCTTGCCGTACTTCATCAGTTCGGAGAAGGACTTGATGTTGAGATTGTTGGCCACCACCAGAACGTAAGGCGTGTAGCCGATGATCGCGACTGCCTTGAGATCGGTCAGCGGCTTGTAGTCGGCCGCCTTGTTGGTGAACGGGTTGATGGTAATCGTCGAGGCGACGCCCATCAGCACGGTGTAGCCGTCCGGATCGGCGGCGATGCCCTGCTTGGTGGCCGGGATGCCAGCCGCGGCGCCGTTGTTCTCGATGATGATGCGGCGATTGATGATCGGGCCTATGGCACCGCCCCAGATACGCGTCTGGGTATCGGCGCCGCCGCCGGCGGCAAAGGGTACGATCGCGGTGATGTTCTTCGCCGGATACTGCTGCGCCAAAGCGGTGCCAGCCGCGAACGTCGTGGCAGCGAGGGCGGCTGCGATCGCAAGGCCTCGTAACGGCCGGGCGGTCGTCAGGATCTCCGAGGTTCGCTTCATCGTCGTCTCTCCCTTTGATCGTGTCATTGCATGGCCGCGCGCTTGTTGTCGCCCGCGTTGTGACGAGCCGAATCTGGCGTTCCGGGACGGACAGAAGGCCGAGCGCCTCTTCATCCCGGAGCAGTTTCGGCGGCTGGGCGCGATGCTAGAGAAATCTGGACCGCGGCCCACCGGCCAAACGCTTAGTTTCGGACAATGAAACAGGGTCGGGCGCGACGACGTCGCCAAAAGCAAAGAGCGGCCAATCGATTGGCCGCTCTTTGAGGATTTGCCCCGGTCCAGCCTCGTGGACGGTCGCGGTGTTCCTAGCGCTGCGCGCCCATGACGTCGAGAACCGCGCCCGTCACGAGCGAGGCCTTGTTCGACAGCAACCAGATGATGGCTTCCGCCACCTCTTCCGGTCGCCCGGCGCGGCCCAACGGGTTCTTGGCGGCGAATTCCTTGACCCGGTCCGCTTGCCCTGCCTTGGCGTGAATGGGCGTGTCGACCATGCCGGGGCGGATCGAATTGACACGCACGCCGTCGCGCGCCACTTCGACCGCCAGGCCCTTGGTCATCGTGTCCACGGCGGCTTTCGAGCCGGCATAGTGGATGAAGCGGCCCGGCGAGCCGGTCAGCGCGCCGATCGACGAGATGTTGACGATGCTGCCGCCCTTGCCGCCGAACTTGGTCGACATGCGCTTGATACCCTCGCGGCAGCAGATCAGCACACCGATCGCGTTGACCGCATAGATATCCATCGCTTCCTGGAAATCGTAGGTATCCGCCGAGCGATGGTTGGTCCCGTTGACGCCGGCATTGTTGACGAGACCCGTCAGAGGACCGAACGCCTTGTCACATTCCTCGAACATGCGGACGATATCGGCTTCGGATCCCATATTGGCCTTCACCGCGATCGCCTTGCCGCCGAGCTTCACGACATCGGCCACGACGCCGTCGGCCAGCTCCTTCGAGCTGTTGTAGTTGACGACGACATGTGCCCCGGCGGCGCCCAGCATGCGCGCCGTGGCGGCGCCGATGCCGCTGCTCGCACCGGTAACAATAACGACTTCCTGCATGAAACCTCTTGTCTTGCGAAACGATGTAATGGCGCAAAGGCGCCGGCGTTGATTGTGTCAGCCCGGCTTCTGCCAGCTCAAAAGCGTACCCCCGGTCTTGACCTTGTGTTCACCCTCGACGACGGGAAGCGGATACTCGTCCTCGTTGATCACGAAGCCCTTCTTCGACGCAAAGTCCATGCGCGGCGGGCAGAAGATATCGTAGAGCGAGCTCGATGGCCCGTCGGTGCCAATGCAGCGGCTGGTGTGGATGGCGTAGGCCGGAATGATCACGACCGACGGCGTTCCCATCTCGGCATGATCGTCAGGCACCCAGCTGCTCATGTCGGCACCCCAGTTGTAGCGCATATGGTGTACCCATGTGCCTTCGAAGCAGAGCGAGCCCTGCTCGAAGTCATCGTGCCAGTGCGGACTGAGGGAGTTCGTCGGCCGCCGGGTGAAGAACTGGCCGAACAGATTGACCATCATGTTGGTCGAACGGAAGCAGCGCGGCTGAATGCGGTCGCCTTTCGGATCGAGATATTGCGCCAGCGGATAGTGGCGCAGCTTGAAGCCGCCGACCGGCGCCGGCCACAGATCGGGCGCCGCCAGTTCCGGCGCGCCATCGGCATAGACGGACGCGTTGACCGCCAGGGCCATGATGTCGGTCGACGCCTTCGAGAAAATCCGTGCCACCTTGCCGGCGCTGCGCGCCACCACCCGGCTCTGGCCCGGCGGCACGATGGTCAGCGACTCCGGTTCGGCGTCGACGGTCTGGCCGCCCGCTTCGATGGCGATCGAGGCGCCGCCCGGGGGCAGGATCACCATGTACTCTTCGGGGTTGTTGTCACGCGCCAGCACGGCGCCCGATTTCACCTCCGAGACGCAGACGGCGAAATTGCCGCCGCGCGTGATCCACGTCCGGGCCAGGCCGTCCTTGCTGATCTCCTGAGGTTCCTGGTCGGAAAACACCGACTTGGTCGCCAGTCGCCTCGACAATCCGCTCATCGTCGTCTTCTTCCCTTGGCCATGCATGGATGCCCCCGCGCAGGGGCTGCGCCGAGCCTGTGCCCGAATATGCGGCAGGAGAAGATGCCGGGGCAGCGCAATCCCGTCGAATTTCGGGTAATGAAATGACCGATGCTTGTACCGACCAGGCCGGGCTTTGGCCGCGCGCGGCCTTATCCTCGTTGGAGTGTCTTGGTATAATTCTGTCAAAAGCGGCAAAAGCCCTGATCCACCTTGGATTTTGCGGCACCGCCGGGTGAAGGGAGTTCCAGTGAACAAGATCGTCCGCAGCCTCGCCGAGGTCGAGCCGGTCAGCGGGTCCGTCCCAGACCTTGTGCCGTCGACCATCCACTGCCGGACCAATTCCCGGCGCGGCCACACCAACCCTCTCGATCGCTCCTATCCGCCGGTCAACGCCGTATGCCGGGCCTTGCACGTGCTCAAGGTGGCGAACCAAAAATCCATTGTCACGGTCAACTCCATCCACGCCGCCACGGCGATCCCGCGGCCGACCATCGTGCGCATCCTCGAGACCCTGATGCACGAAGGCTATGTCGTCCGCGACAACATGTGCGGCGGCTACCGCGTCACGCAGAACGTGCTTGAACTGTCGGCGGGCTATGGCGGCATTCCGCGCGTCATCGAAATCGCGCGGCCGCTGTCGATCGGGCTCACGCGACAGATCAAGTGGCCGATCGGGCTCGGCGTCATCGACGGCGATGCCATCGAGATCGTGTACTGGACCGGCACCATCAGCCCCGTGGTTCACACCAACACGGTGCTGGGCAAGCGACCCGACCTGTTCCGCTTCGCGATGGGCCGCGCCTATATGGCATTCTGCGGCGACGACGAACGCGAACGGCACATCGCACGCATGCGCAAGGAAATGCCGGACGAATTCGGCGCCAATGAAGAAGCCGCCTTCCGCCAGCATCTCAAGCGCGCGCGCAGTGCCGGTTATGCCATGCGAGATCCGCGCACCGAGCCCGCGCGCATGACGACCTTCGGCGTGCCCTTGATGGAAAAAGGCAACGTCGCGGCGGTGATGTCAGTGAGCTTTTTCACGTCATCGGTACCGCAGAAGGACGTGAAGAAAGCGGTGTTGAAGCCGCTGATCGAGACCCGGCTCAATATCGAGCACGCTCTGGCTTTTATCAGCGACCGGCCGCATCTCGACGCGACTGCCCGCCGCGAATACGACGTGAATATCTAGCTGCCCCAGGACTACTTGTTGTCGAGCACCGGATTGGTCGGCGGCGTGCCGCCTTCGAACAGCGGATCGAATTTGCGATAGGTGACTTTCCAGCCGCTGGCGGTCTTGATCAGGCGGTCTGTCATGTAGGCGATCTGGATCGGCGGATGCGTCGGGAGCACCGGCTTGCCGTCGGCGGCATAAAGCATCATGAACCAGTGACAAATCGCCTTGTCGGGACCGCCGTCGAAGAAAGCCTGGAAGTTGATCACCGAGTGCACGACGGTACGGTCGCCGCGATCTTCGCGCCACTTGTAGAAGGCGCGGATCTTTTCGCGGCCCTCATATGCCGCTGCAGAGCCGATGAATTTCGCATCCTCGGTATAGTAATCTGGAGCGTTGCGTCCCCAGTTGGTATCGACGTCATGCCAGTAATCGATCACCAGGGCATGAAGCAGTTGCGTCAACTTCAGCCGCTCGTCGTCGAATTGCATCGCCTGTCCTTCGCACTGCCGTGGCTATCGCCGCTTCGTACCAAAGCGGCATCGGCTGGCGTGGGCAATTACTGACTTTTTCGATGCGTGAAACAGGTGCGCGGCGCGCCGGCAGAACGCGCCTCGACGATGAGGACGACCTGCAGGCCTTCGCCAGCGCAACATTATGGTGAAAACAGAACAATTGCGGCCGTCACTCCAAACTGTGCACTTCAGCGTGAATAGTCAGCCTCGCACCGCCAGGATCAGTTCGTGTTGAAGCGAATCGGGACCGTAATGCTCCGGTTAACGCCCGGCGGCGGCGGCGGAACGGGTGAGGCACGCCGCACCATCGCGAGCCCTTCTTGATCGAACCCGCCAACCCCCGATGATCTTGCCACCGCAACGTTCAGGACATTGCCTGCATTGTCGATGGTGAAGCGCACATACACGATCCCCATTCGTGCCCCAGCATCGCCCGGATAGCGTTTGCGGGTTTCCAGATGCGCCATCAGCCGTGACTGCCAGGTCGCAGGCGACATCGCCATGCCTTCGGATGTCTGCGCAGCAGCGAAGCGGTCCGATTGCCGCGTCTGCAACTGCGCCTGCCGTTTTGCGTTCGATGCCCTCGAAGCACGTTGAGAGGTGGACGCCTTTTGCCTCGCAGGCTTCGGCTCCGGTTTCTTCGCCGGTTCGGTGCGCTCCGGCGGCAATTTGACCTCCGCCTCCTCGATTACCGGCACCTTTTCCTTTGAAACTTCATGCTCGACGGTCTTCTCGTAGCTCGGATCTTTCGCTTCCTCGGCCTGAGGTTTCTGCGGCTCGTCCTGCCGCTTCCGCTCTTGCGCCGCCGCGTTTTCGTCTGCCGACGTCTTGTCGGACGCAATATCGGTCATCTCAGCCTGCATGGCCTCCGGCGCGATGGCGAGTTCGAGCATGATCGCCGTAGGCGGCGAGCTGTCTGCGGCGACAACCGGGTCCACATGCAACATCCAAGCGACGACGCCGACATGCGCCGTTACCGTCACCAGCGAGGCGCCCGACCAGATCAGCGCTGCGGTCGCCTTGTCACGGCGCGACGTCCCAATGCCGCAACCGATCATCGAACGCCCTGACTTCCGTGTGCGGACCGTATCGCGAGCGTCGTCGCCACTGGCTGGCTATGCGTCAAGATCATTGACCTTGGCTGGCTGGTGGCGATGGCTATGCTGACCGACACTGATTGGTTTCACGCGATCAGAAGCGATAGTTGACGCCGAGCCGGATCATCGGAATATCGACCTTGCTGAACACGCGGCGGCCGGTAACCGTATTCGCCGTCACCGGATAGCCATAGTTGTTGGCGTCTACGACACCGGCTTTGGCGTTGGCAAACACCATCGGGCCTTCTTCAGCAAATCGCGCCAGCAGGTATTCACCCTTCAGCGACCACGACTTATCGAGCGCATATTCAAGACCGCCACCGATGACATAACCGGTACGCGTCCGGGACGCTTCCTCGGTAAAGGTCGCCGCCGTTGTCGTGAAACTTCGCGAGACTGTCGCATATTGCGTGCGTTCGGCGTCGTGACGCATGAAAGCAAGACCGCCGGTGCCGTAAACCATCAGACGGTCATTGACCGCATAACCGAGACGGCCGCGCAAGGTCGACAGCCACTGGACGCTCTCCTTCTGCACCGCTTCATACTGCCGCTGGCGGAACAGATTACTGCCGAAGTTCTCGGTTGCACCTTCGGTCGCGTAGGTGATCTGCGAACCGCTCATTTGTGTCTTGGCAATGTCCGCTTCGACACCGACAACCATGCGGTTGACAAACTGGTGATTAAAGCCGGCGTGGATGCCAAAAGACATGGCGTCCAGATTGAAGTCCGGCGATTCGGATGCGCCATAGCGGCCGCTGGTGCCATCGAGCTGCGTCGTCCGGCCGGTGATGTCGGCGTAGTTATACGCCCCATTGACGCCGGCGTAGAAGCCGCTCCAGTTGGCTGCGGTCCGGGCCGGTGCAAACACGCGCCCCAGCGATGCAGGCGATGCGGGTTCGGCGCCGCCGAACTTCCCGGTCATGCCGAAGCGCAAGGTGCGGCCCGGACTTGGTTGTGCGACGAGGCTGAGCGGATCGACGTAGTATTGGTCGTTCAGGTTCTCGACCGACGTCCACATGGTGACGTCCCTGGTCAGCTTGTACTCGGCGAAGACATCGAACAGCCAGTAAGGCTGCCATACGATCGGGGAGATGATCGCGGCCGCACCGTACTGTACAGCGCCGTACTTCACCGAGCGCGGGCCGGTGTGACTGACGCGGGTGCCGACCGTAAGGTCGTCGTTGAGCAATTTCTGTGACAGAGTCAGATTGGCCGAATATTGCGGCGGCACCTGATTGGTCGCGTAATCTCCCGACAAGGTCGACGCCGAGCATGAATTGGGGATGGGGCAGAATTCGACATTGAGGTAGTAATTCGCCGCCAGGTCCGCGCTGAAACCGCCGTTCTCGTAGCGGCCGGAAAATTCCAGTCCCGAGAATTTCGCGCGATCGATGTTGAGGATCGTCAGAGCCGTATAGGCATAGCCATAGGTCGGATCGACGAACTGCCGGCTCTGGCGCGCGACGTAGTCCTTCACATTCCAGTTGAAGTAGCCGAACTTCATCATCGCCTTGTCGTTCGACGAGAAGAGACCGGTCTTGTCCAAGTTGACGCCGAATTCCCAGTTGTTCGAACGCTCCGGACGCAGGTTCGGATTGACGACCAGCGTGTAGGCGGCAACGGTCTCGAATAAGGTCGGCATGCGCAACGCGCTCGAGTAATTGGCATATAGCTGCGCGCCCTTGATCGGCTCCACAACCACGCCGCCGGACGGACTATAGCCCTTGTACTCGCGCGACGCGTCCGGATTGACGTAGGCGGCGTTGGTCTGCGTGCTCAGATCAAGCGACGTACTGCGCGAATAACGCAGGCCGCCATTGAGCGTGAGCCAGTCCACCGGTTTGTAGGCGACCTTGCCGAAGAAGCCGGATTCACTGCGGGTGCCGTCGCGGGTCGGAATACCCAATGTGAGCTGGCTCGAGTAAGGCGTCGGCTGCGTTGACTCGTGGATATAGGAGAAGCCGTAGGTCAGGTCGAACGACCCGAAGCGATTGAGCGACAGGTGACTCTTGTTGCTGACGTCGCCGCCCCACATCCGGGCGTCGTTGCCGGTCTTGTAGTCACGCGGCAGGCCGAAATCTTCCGGCTTGGCTGCGGCCGAACTGACGCGCAACGGTGTGCGCAGCCTGAGTGTCGTCAGCCACAGATTGGCCTTCAGATCGACAAAACCGTTTTCATTGGGTTGAAAGCGATAGCGCAGTGTGCCGGTGTCGAGCTTGGTGTCGTCGGACTGCGTCTGTTCGACCGCCTGCGATCGCGTACTCCCGAATAGCGACGCCAGCAGATCACCCGCCTGCGCACGATAACCATTATAGCCGAGTTGCAAGCTCTGACCGTTGTTATCACGCAACGTGCCCTTGGCGATCCACGATTCGGTGTTCAGCCAGGTGTTGAGAACCTGCTCGCCGGCGCGATAGCTCGACAACCCGCCGTTCTGATAAACGTGAGCGTAGGAAATCGGGTGCGGTGGATAGTAGCATGTACCGCTTGGATAGCAGAGCGGCTGTGGGCCGGTATCGATCACCTGCGCACCGGGACCATTCTTACCGGCGAAATAATTGCCCTGCTGCCGCTTGGCGTAGCCCCACAGCAGATCGTAATTCTTTTCCTTGATCGCCGCGATGGTGCTGAAAGAACCACTGGTCGGCGTCAGTGCATTCGGCCGGTCGAGTCCCGAGGCCTGCGCCGTTGGGACCGGATAAGGCTGCGGATCGCTGACATAAGGCATGGGCCAGGTGTAACCGCCAAGAGAGCCCGGCTTTGGCGCCGTCGTATTGGTGCCGAAACCGCCCTTAACCCAGACGCCCCACTTTTCGCCCGGTTTCACGACATCGTTCGCGCCCAATGTGCGCATCGACACGGTGCCGGCAATCCCGCGCGAACTGGCGTCCGAACCTTTCAGAATATCGGCGCCCGCCAGAAGATCGGGGTCGATATAAGTGCGGTTAGAGATGCCCTGATAGCCCTGATAGACGGAGAGGCCGTTTTCTGCGCCATCGACATTGACCGCGACGCGCCCCATGCCCTGCATGCCGCGCACGTTAACGTCGATGCTGCCGCCACCGTTACGCGCTTCACCGGACAGCACGCCGGGCGTGCCGCGGAAGATGTCGGCCGGCGACGAGCCGCGGAAACGCTCGATGGTCTCGCCCGAGATATGGCTCACGGGCGCCGGTGTCTGATAAGGCGCTTCGACCGCGGTGCGGCCGGTGCCGTAGACGTCGATCGTATCGAGCATCAGCGTTCCGTCCGACGCCACCGCGCTGTTGGCATTGAACGCAGCGGAATCAATCAGAGCAGCCGAGCCCGCAGCGCCGATGCGCACATCGATGCCGGTGCCGGCAACAAGCCGTTTCAGTGCCTGCGCCGGCGGCATGTCGCCGACGATCGCCGCCGATGTCTTGCCCTGCACCAATGCCGTCGAATAGCTGATCTGCCAGCCCGTCGCGCGAATAAAAGCCGTGACGGCCGACGACAAAGGCTGTGCGGAAATCGAAAAGCGAACAGTTTGACCGGCAGCCGCCGTGCGGGCGCCTTGCGCATGGGCCGGTGTTGTCTTTGTCGCCGCGGTCCCGAAGCCAAGCACGGTCGTCGACAGCAGCAGAATGCCGAAACGCCGCAAACCACCGATCGTGCTGGCGGCTCCATTCACGCGCGACGAAGCCGGAACCACACCGTCCATTTTAGAAACCCTCTTGTCTGTCTCGAGGGCTTCGCAATCATCCGTCCCTCATGAAGCTGACGTTTTGAGGGACGCGATCCGGAAAATTTCTTTTGCTATCTCAGAATGACGACACTGCCCGGCAAACGAAGCATCGTGATGCCGGCCGCATCGGCCAATGTGCGCATCGCGCCTTCGATGTCGTCGATGCGATAATTCCCTGACACCGCAAGATTCTTCACGCTGTCGCCGATGACAATCAGAGAACCGGGATAGTAACGACGCAATTCGTCGACGACATTCGCGAACGGTTCGTTATCGAACACGATGCGTCCGTCGCGCCACGCCAGGGCATGGGCGAGATCGACCGGCGACACCATGATCGACGCAGCGGTCGCAGTCGCCATTTGCCTCGGTGCAAGTGTCGACTTGTCGTGGGCACTTGCCGAACGCCGCACATCGACCACGCCGCGCTCGAGAACGACCTGATCCAGTTTATCCAGCGTCTTGACGGCAAAGGCCGTGCCCTTGACTTCAACATCGCCGAAATGCGCGGCAACGCGGAAAGGGTGTTGCGGATCGTGGCGCACGTCAAAGAAGGCTTCGCCCTTCAGCAAATGAACATTGCGTCGGCCCGCGGCGAAATCGATCGCGACGGCGGAGCCACTGTTCAGCATCATCGTCGAACCATCCGGCAACGTGACCGTCGATTGCACACCGGCCGCCGTCACGTAATCCGCGTTCAACCACAACTGCAGACGGGGAAATTGCCAGACACCGATAGCCAGAATAGCAATCGACGCGGCCAGCGCCATTTGCCTCGATACGCCGCGCGAGCGGCGCACGGCAACAGGCGGCGTTGCCACAGACTGTCCCGGCGACAGGCTTCGGGCCGATTTTTCGAAAGACGGGGAAGCCCACATCGCCTCGATATTGCGAAATTCGGCCCCATGACTCGGGCTGCGCGCGAGCCAGGCCTCGAAGGCCACCCGCGTCGCGCCGTCGGCATCGGGCTGGCGCAACCGGATGACCCAGTCCAGCGCCTCGTCGGCGACCGCGTCGCCATGCGCGAGCCCCCGCCCCCCGTTCTTGTCGTTGACATCGTCGCGCTTCAAGCGAGCCATCCAGTTGATGCAGCCGCAGCCTTATAGCCGAGACGTCTCGCGGTCTGGAATTGGCAAAAAAAGCGAAAGGAGTCCCGGCTATCGGGATTCGAGCCGGGCAAGCGAATCGCGGCAATGGGCCAGCGCCAGCTTGAGGTCGTTGAACACTGTGCGCTCGGAGACACCGAGGTGCTCGGCAATCTGCGCGTTAGACCAGCCTTCGATACGGCTGAACCGCAGCACGGTCTGAACCCGATCCGGAAGTTGCGTCATCGCATTCTGAAACGTGCGCAGCCGCTCTCGCTCGATCAGCTCCGTTTCCAGCGACGGAATGTCGGCGGGAATGTTGCTCAACTCCGTCTCGGTCGGGCGGGCCGCGCCGAGCTCGCCCCGCGTCTTGCGCCGGCGCAAATAGTCGATCGCCAGATTGCGCGCGGTCTGGTGAAGGAAGGCTTCGATGTGCTCGATGCGGCCGGCTTCGAACGCTTTGCGGGCCCGCAGATAGGCATCCTGCGCCAGATCCTCGGCGGTCTGCCGGTCGCGTACGATACGAAACACCGCCCCCATCAGGGCGTTCCGTTGCACCAGAAACACCTCATTCAACAAAGCAGACATCGCACAACACAACCAACGCCCGGCGCCAAAACAGCGCCACCGCGTCAATGGTGTTAAGGCATCACTAAAATCTACGCAACATCAATGATTTAGAGAGAGTCAAAACAATGCTACGCGCACGGCGCACTCTGGGAATGGCTGCACTCCAACTGACCGCGCCCTGAACTTTCATCCAGGAGCGATTAGAGTCTCGGCGGATGTACGCCGTTCCGGCGCATCGCCTGTCCTTCGCACTGCCATGGCTATCGTCGCTTCTTACCAAAGCGGCATCGGCTGGCGTGGGGCAATGACTGACTTTTTCGATGCGCGCAACAGGTGCGCGGCGCGCCGGCAAATGGCCTCGACGATGAGGATGACCTCGACGGCAGCATCACGCGCGAAATCTACGCGGGATTCTCATCGAGCTTTCTGCTGCGCGAGGCTGCGGCAGCACCGGAATTCGCCGACCAAGCTTCAACGAACCTGGAGACCGCTATTCAAAGGGCGGATAACCATCTTGAATTAGATGGCGAGCGCGACAGGGATCGAACCCGTGACCCCTTCCATGTCAGCGAAGCCGCCGCCGAAGCTGTAGTGAGTTCAAATTGCGGACCCGGATGCGAAAGCGATTAAAATAAGACACGCCCGCCCGCACCCGGGAAACACCCAACGCGCATGTTCACTGTGCAGACTGTACGAATGCATTAGGGTCAGTCCGCGCAGCACTCTAGAATGAATGCATCATGTTCTACCAACCCTCAAGAAAAGATCACGGCTTGCCGCACGACCCCTTGTCGGCTTGCATCGCCCCGAGGCCCATCGGATGGATCAGCACTATTGACAACAACGGGGTTTCCAACCTCGCGCCGTTCAGCTTTTTCAACGGCGTGGGCTACAACCCTCCGACGGTGATGTTTTGCCCGAACGGGCGCGACGTGAACGGAGACTTCAGTCACACACTGGTCAATGTGGAACAGGTCCACGATTTCGTCGTGAATATCGCCACCTACGATCTTCGGGAAGCGATGAACTTGACCAGCCGCCAGTTGCCGCCGGGCGCGAGCGAATTCGCGCTCGCCGGCTTGACCGAGGCGCCATCGCGATGTGTGAGGGCGCCGGGTGTCGCGCAATCGCCGATCCGACTCGAATGCAGGCACTTGCAGACAGTCCACCTGCCGTCGACGATACCAGGCTACCCCTTGAACATCGTTTTCGGCGAGGTAGTCGGCGTGCACATCAGTGAAAGCGTCCTCACGGACGGCAAGGTTGACTACGGCAAGCTGCGGCCGATCGCCCGCCTGGGCTATCGGCAGTTCGCCGTCATCGACGCCGTGTTCGAAATGCAGAGCGAGACGTTTAAATATCGCCCTTGAGGGGAATGTGCGTCTCGCTCCGCAATCTCAGTTCTTCGGAATTTTGATTTCGTCTATAAGCGCAGCCCACTTGATATAGTCTTCGGATGCGGTCGCCTTGAATTCAGCAGGCGTGGTCTTCTTGATGGTGGCGCCGTAATCCTTCGCCGTATCATGCATGGCCTGGGTGTTCTTCGCCGTGTCGGTCATGTCCGACAGCTTGGTCAAAACGTTTTGCGGAAGCTTGGCGGGAGCGTAGATGCCGTACCAATTATCGGCCGTGTATTTCGGGAACGTCTCGCCGACAGTCGCCACATTGGGAAGCAGCGCCGATCGGGCTTGAGAAGTCACGGCTACCGCCTTGAGTTGCCCGACCTCGATGTAAGGCATGGCGTTGCGGATTGGCATGATCTCGACCTGAACCTCTCCCTTGAGAACCGCCGGCAACGCTTCCGCGCCGCCTTTATAGGCTACGCAAATGATCTTCGTGCCGGCGATGACGTTCAGAAGCTCCGTCGCCACGTGCGAGAAGCTACCGACACCCGCCGTCCCGGAATTGAGTTCTCCGGGGCGCGACTTTGCAAGGGCGACAAGATCGGACAGTGAGTTTACCTGAAGGCTCGGATGCGCAACGAGAACGTTGGGGACTTCGATCAGCAGGCTGATGGGCGTCAGGTCGGAGACTGGATTGTACCGCGGGACCTTGGCCAAAGCCGGTACAAAGCTGTTCGTGGAATTGTCGCCGATCAGCAGCGTGTAGCCGTCCGCGTCGGCGTTGATAACGTTCTGAGTGCCGATCAATCCGCCGGCGCCGGCGCGATTTTCAACGATGACAGGGTGCCCCCCGATCTTCTCAAGTTCGCGCGCGAAGCGCCGTGCAACGATGTCGGTGCCCCCGCCAGCCGAATAAGGCACCACAAGCTTGATGACACGTGTCGGGAAATCTGCCGTCTGCGCGTGAAGCTGGACGTTCCCCATCTCGCCGAAGAGAGCAACAATCAAGCCAAGGAAAATGTATTTTCGCATTGTCACGCCGCTCCATTGAAAAAACATCTCGCACCAAAAGCACAAGCCGATTTATTCAACCTCCGGCGTTGCGGCCGAATAAATCATGCGCGTCAGGTCGCACGACAACGCTAGAGCGAATTTCGACCATGACAATTCGTATTTACTGCTTGGTCGATTGCGCCCGTCTATAAATTCAGTGCAAACCGATTGAAGAAGCCCCCGCTCCTCAAGCAAGGAATGTGGCGTGCGTTCGGCAGAGAAACGCGGCATCACTGGCCGTGCCTCGCACATGGAGCGGCCGGTTTCGCCCACATCTTCCGGCACTCGGCCGCCGTGCACATGGCAGAGGCCGGCATAGCGATGGAGGTGATTGCGCAACTCCTCGGCCACGAGGATGTCAGCGTCACGCGCGAGATTTATGCAAGATTTCCGCCGACCTATCTGCGGGAGGCCGCAGCGGCGCTCGCATTCGGCAATGCTGGTTCAACGAACCTGGAGACCGCCACTCAAAGGGCGGATAACCATCTTGAATGAGATGGTGGGCGCGACAGGGATCGAACCTGTGACCCCTACCATGTCAAGGTAGTGCTCTCCCGCTGAGCTACGCGCCCTTATCGAGGGTGGTCTTTATCGGCTCCGATCCGGGGTGGCAAGGGCCTGTCTGAAGGCCTCGGCTGCCGGACGAGGGAGCTGCCGGGCGGCCCCTCAGGCCGCCAGCATCTTGTGGACCTCGTTGACGAGGTCGCGCAGGTGGACCGGCTTGGACAGAACCTTGGCCTGCTTCGGCGCGGTCGAATCCGCGTTCAGGGCCACGGCGGCAAAACCGGTGATGAACATGATCTTGATGTCGGGGTCGAGTTCGGCGGCCCGGCGGGCCAGCTCGATCCCGTCCATTTCCGGCATCACGATATCGGTCAGCAGCAGTTCGAAAGGTTCCTCGCGCAGCCGCTGATAGGCCGACAGGCCGTTGTCATAGGAGGTCACGTCGAAACCGGCGTTTTGCAGCGCCTTGACCAGAAAGCGCCGCATATCGGTATCGTCTTCGGCCAGCAAAATCTTCGACATTGGACCTTCCGGTGCCCCTTCTCGCCAGCCTTGAACCCCATGGCCGGCCGGCGCTTTCCGCGCGCCGTCGCCTCATAAGACTTGTCCCGGGTAAATAACGGGTGAACCCCAAGCTTCGCTTGGCATTACCCCCGGGCGGATGGACAATAGACCGTAACATATGCCCAAAACAGGGCCGTTTGCCCGCTCCGCCGCGGCTCCGGCCCCGGGGCGTCAATTTGGGAACACCAACCACCGATGAGCGATGCCCGTCCCGGAGCCAACCGCCAGGAGCTGAATCCGGACCCCGATCGGGGCCAGATCCAGGATTTCGACCCGCCGTTCGAGATCGTCGAGTCGGCGGCGCTCGCCGGGCCGCTGCTGTTCAATTCGCCGCATTCCGGCGCCATCTATCCGGAGGCGTTCCTGCGGCTCTCGCAGCTCGATGTCGCCACCTTGCGCCGCTCGGAGGATTCCTTCGTCGACGAATTGTTCGCCGGCGTGGTGGCGCAGGGCTATCCCATGATGCGCGCGCATTTCCCGCGCTGCTTTGTCGATGTGAACCGCGAGCCTTACGAGCTCGATCCGCGCATGTTCGAAGGCCGCCTGCCCTCCTTCGCCAATACCCGCTCGATGCGGGTGGCCGGCGGGCTCGGCACCGTCGCCCGCGTCGTCGGCGACGCGCAGGAAATCTATGGCCGACGCATTCCGGTGGACGCGGCGCTGGCGCGCATCGAGAGCCTGTACAAGCCCTATCACCGCGCGCTGCGGCGGCTGTTTTCGAAGCTGCACCGCGATTTCGGTTACGCCATCCTGATCGATTGCCACTCGATGCCCTCGACCGCCGGCCAGCGCGACGAGCGGCCGCGGCCGGAATTCGTCATCGGCGACCGCTACGGCACCAGCTGCACCGGCGCGGTGACGGAGGTGATCGAGCAGACCTTGCGCGAACTGGGCTACACGGTGAGCCGCAACAAGCCCTATGCCGGCGGCTTCATCACCGAGCATTACGGCAATCCGGCTGCCGGGCTGCATGCCGTCCAGCTCGAGATCAACCGCGCGCTCTACATGGATGAGCAGCGCCACAAGCGCACCGCCGGGTTTGAGCGATTGTGTGAGGATATTGGAAAGCTGGCGAACTGCGTTGGCGAGATTCCGCCCGGGGAGCTGCAGCCCTATCGCGCGGCCGCCGAATAACGGGCGGCCCCTAGCGGGCGGCGTTCCGACATCCCAAAAGATGGGCAAGAAAAAAGGGCCGCTCGCAATGCAAGCGGCCCAAGTCTAGGGAGGAAACGCCCAAGGAGGGCAACGGTATCGCTACCGCATTGCGGTAAGATACGCCGCACCGCACAAAGCGCAAGCGCGGATACGTGTTTTCCCATGCATCCAACGCATATCGATCTACTAAAATCGCAATATATGCTTTCGGGCTATGCATAAATATTGCGGCTTGCCCGATTGCATCGCAACAAACTGTCGCCACCCGAGGCTATTTGGACACTTCGCAGCATTGTGCCGCTATGCCGATCAAGAGGCAGTCTGGGCGACTTTTGCGAGTGCCGGGCGCACCGCTGGCAATGCCCTTAGAGCAAAAGGACGAATATGACGGCCATCGATTTTACCAGCTTCGTCGACCGACTAGCCGCCGTTTCGGGCGAAACCATTATGCCCTTCTTCCGGTCAGCGTTGACCGTCGAGAACAAGAAGGCCGGTGGCTTCGACCCGGTCACCGCTGCCGACCGCGCGGCGGAAGAAGCCATGCGCAGCCAGATCCGCAAGGCCTTCCCCGAACACGGCATTCTCGGCGAGGAATACGGCTCGGAGCGTACCGATTCCGAATATGTCTGGGTGCTCGATCCGATCGACGGCACCAAGTCTTTCATCTCGGGCATGGTGGCCTGGGGCACGCTGATTGGGCTGATGCGTTTCGGCGAACCGGTCTACGGCATGATGCACCAGCCGTTCACACGCGAACGCTTTTCCGGCGACAACGGCGCGGCGCTTTATCGCGGCCCGACCGGCAATCGCAGCCTCAACGTGCGGCCCTGTACCGGGCTTGACGATGCGCTTCTCTTCACCACCAGCCCGTTGCTCATGAAAGAGACCGACCGTGCGCAGTTCCGCAAGGTCGAGAACAAAGTGAGGCTGTCGCGATATGGTGGCGATTGCTACGCGTATTGCATGCTGGCGGCCGGGCAGATCGATCTGATCATCGAAACCGAACTGAAGCCTTACGACATCATCGCTCTCATCCCGATCATCCATGGCGCCGGTGGCATCATTACCACGTGGGAAGGCACGCCTGCGCAAGGCGGCGGCCGCGTCGTGGTCGCTGGCGACAAGCGCGTGCATGAGGCGGCGTTGGAAATCCTGAACCGGGTATAGGCCAGTCTCTGCCGATTAGTACCGCGGCGTGCCGGGCACGAAGGCGTCGAAGGCAGCCCAGAATTGAGCGCGATACTGATCCTGCTCCTGCAGGATTTCGTGGCGTGCACCCGGCAGTATGAGATGACGGCCCGCAAGCAGGTACATACCGAAATCCTCGATCGCCGGTGTCCACACCACCTGATCGTAACCTGCGGCGACCAACAGCATCGGCTGGCGGATGTGCGCAGCGTAGGATGGATTGCTGAAGTCCCGCATCTGTCGCAGTGCTGCGTCGGCCCAGCCGATGGTCGGCGGCCCGAGGGCAAGATCCGGCTCCTCGGCAAGGATCGCTAGATTACGCGCAAACCGCACCGGGTCGGACGTCAGCACATTGCCGACGAAATCTTCTGGACCGGAGGGTTGCTGATCGCCGCCGGGGATATAGGCTCCCCCTCTCCCCATCCAACGCATCAGGCGCGCCATCGGCGCCGCCATGCCTGCAAACCGCCGCGGCGGCAAAGCGAGCATTGGCGCGGACAGTACGACGCGCTCAAACCACCGCCTTCCGTCATGACAGGCGCGGATCGCCACCGCGCCACCCATCGAGTGCCCGAGCACGAAATAAGGCGGCGGACAATCCGGCAACACCACCTGTTCCATGATGGTGTCGAGATCCATGGCGTACTGCGCGAAGTTACGCACGTAGCCCTTGCGCCGGTCGGAGAAGGCACGATCGGAGAGACCTTGTCCGCGCCAGTCAAAGGTCGCGACCGCAAAGCCTCGCGCGCGCAGGTCACGCACCGTCTCGAAATACTTTTCGATGAACTCGGCACGGCCCTGAAGAATGACCACTGTGCCCTTGCGCCCCGGCGGCGGCTCCCAACGGCCATAACGCAGCGACACGCCGTCTGGCGTCTTGACGACGCCGGCAAGGCCGTTCTCGGGCACTGGATTGGCCGGGATGGAAACGAATTTCATGAAGAATCAAACTGCGCGCGGCGATGTTCAAGGCGTTATAGGCCATGCACCGGCAAAGTGTGAGCCGGATTTGAAATCGGGCCGCCGCTGGATCGTAGAACTAAAAATACCAATATTTCAATGTCTTGCATGTCCGGCGCGGGCCCCTTGAAGGCCCGAAAAACTGCCCCATATCAATCGGGCGCAGGCCACTCCATGGCTGCGCGCGGGACGGTCCGGCCATCAGGCGGATTGCCCGAAGACCAACCTCAAGTCGCTCACAGGAGGACTTTGACATGCGTACTTTCGATCTCTCTCCCCTTTACCGTTCCACCGTCGGTTTCGACCGGCTGTTCTCGATGCTCGATGGCTTTGAAGCCGCGCCGGGCTATCCGCCCTACAACATCGAACGCACCGGCGAGAACGCTTACCGCATCACCGTTGCGGTCGCGGGTTTCGGCGAGAACGAGCTTTCGATTGAATCGAAAGAAAACACCCTCACCATCAAGGGCGCCAAGCAGACACAAACTGCGCAGAACGGCGAGGTGCTGTATCAGGGCATCGCGGCGCGCGCCTTCGAGCGCGCATTCCAGCTGGCCGATTATGTGACGGTGAAGAATGCCGCCCTCGAGAATGGCTTGCTGCACGTCGATCTCGTGCGCGAGATCCCCGAGGCCAAGAAGCCGCGCCAGATTCCGATCAGCAACGCTCAGCCCCAGGTGGTCGAGACCAAGGTCGCTGCGTAACGGCAACGCCTGACCTCCAGAATACGACAAGCGCCCCGGATGCCCCGGGGCGCTTTTTTATTGGCAAGAGCGGACCTCAGTCCTTCGGCTCCGGCGGCGCGAGGCGTGGATCGCCCGGCGGCGGCAGGTGATCGTCGTTGTCATCGACGGCACCCGGCAGTGGCGTCATGGGATCCGGCGCGGCGGAATCAGCCACCGGCGCTGCGACAGCAACGGGCTTGGCGGCCGGAGCCGGCAAAGGAGCCGGCATGGGCGGCGGCGTGAAAGTGGTGAGCGGCTCCGGCGGCGGGGGACGCGGCTGGCCGAAACGCGGGGTTGGCCGCAAAGGTGACGGTCCGTCATGAATCGAGGCGGTCGGCGGCGGTGGCGGCGCGCTTAGCAGTGCGCGCTTCGGCCCGCTCGGTTCCGGCTCCGGCGGAGGCGGCGGCTCGGGCAGCGACGCGCTGAACGGCTTGCGGCGCGCCGGCTCGTTCTTTTTCGATTGCGTCTTCGGCAACGGCTCGGCGCGCGACGCGCGCGGCGTGGCCGGCCGCTCGACGCGACGCGGACGCACCGGCGGCGCCGCTTCTCCAGCGTCATCGTCGTCCAGGTCGTCAGGCGCCGTGGTTCGCAGGCTCGCTTGCGTGCGGCGCAAGTCGTCGCCCGGCTGCGGCACCACGATCACACGCGGCGCGCTCAGCGTATAATAGGTGTTGTCCGCCCACGCCGCCGCGCTGGCGACGATAACCGCCGCCGACGCCATCGCGATGGTGAGCCGCCGTTTCAACTAGCGCCTCACCAATCGGCGGATCAGGTGGTCGAACGACGCCGGGCCCGGGCCTTGGGACACCAGCACCAGCAAAATGGCCGCCCAGTAGATCTGCGCCGTGGCCAGCGGATCGGGGGCGACGAAGGCCAGGATCATCGCGGTGATGACCAGCAGGCCGAGCGCGGCAAAGCGCGTGCCCAGCCCGATCACCAGCATGATCGGCAGAATGAACTCGGCGTAGCTGACGAGATAGGCCGCGATCGCCGGCGGCACCGGCACCAGCGGATATTGCGTGGCGAAGGCGGAGAAGGTTTCCGGCCGCACCGCCGTCGGCACCGTGACGGCGAAATTCCAGCCGGTCAGGTAATAGTTGGTCAGTTCCGCGACATTCACCGGCAGGCGGATGCCATCGATGCGCGTCTGGCCGTCGACGAAGAACACACGCGCCATCATCAGGCGCAGCACGAAAGCCACGGCGGCGTAAGGCACGAAGGCGCAGGCCGAGACGAAGCTCTCGATCAGATTGACCAGCACCGGGCGTTGCGAGCGGCGCGCGCGCTCATGGGCGCGGCGGGCGATCGCAGCGCTGGCGGACAGCCCGGCGGCAACCGCCGGCGATTGCCGGACGATATTGTTGGTGGACAGGTCGAGCGGCGCGGGTGCCAGGGCGGTCAGCCGGTCGGCCAGCCGCTCCATCGCAGCGGCGCCCGCAGCGCGGTCAGCCATCGTCTGCGCATTTGCAATAGACATGAGGGGTCTCCGAAACTTCTGAGACACCATACCGAGGCGCCAAAACCGCGCCGCTGTTTCCCGTTTTCACCATTAAACGGTTAATCGGGCGCCCGTTTCCGACGCTGCGCCGAACGCAATGGCATTGCGCAAAAGCCCCCCGCCGTGGTCTTGTTCTTGCTTGGCTGGAAGGCGCGGTAGCAACAAAGCGCAAGGATTGAGCGATTCCAGCATGGACCGGTCTTGTGCGGCCGGGCAAAATTTGGCATGGTCTATTAGGACAGCATTGCTGTCCTAATGGTGCCGCCGCGGTGCCGGCTTATTAAAGCGGGGCAGGCAGCGCGGGCGCCCAACGGGAGCTGCCGCGCCCGACAGTCGGGCCAGGGCATGCGCCTTCTTTAGATCGGTTACGCTTTCCAGCGGGCCCCTTCAAGGCTGCCATGATGTGGCCAGGCAACAAGGGTGTCGCGGATAAGACGAGTGCGCCGGGATTGGTCCGGCAGGGGTAGGATGACGATGAGCCACGGGACGAAGAGCACGAAGTTTGGCGGACGCAAGGTGGAAGCACCGTTGCGCGACAAACATTCGTTCGCGGACGAGTCCTTTGCCGGCGAGCCTTTCATGGGCTCGACGGCCGACCCGGGCGTTCCCGCGCCGATGGGCCTTTACGATCCCGCGCGCGACAAGGACGCCTGCGGCGTCGGCTTCATTGCGCACATCAAGGGCCAGAAGTCGCACAGCATCATCGAAGATGGCCTGCGCATTCTCTGCAATCTCGAGCACCGCGGCGCCACCGGTGCCGATCCGCGCATGGGCGACGGCGCCGGCATTCTGGTGCAGATCCCGCACAAGTTCTTCGTCAAGGAAGCCAAGAAGCTCGGCTTCGAACTGCCCGCCCCCGGCCAGTATGCCGTCGGCCAACTGTTCATGCCGCATGAGGCCAACTGGCAGGAAATCATCCGCGACATTTATGCGGACGTGATCGACCGCGAGGGCCTGACGCTGCTCGGCTGGCGCAACGTGCCGAAGGACAACGCATCGCTCGGCGAGTCGGTGAAGCCGACCGAGCCGGTCCATATGCAGGTTTTCATCGGGCTCGGAGCCAAGAAGCTCAGCGAGAGCGAATTCGAGCGCCGGCTCTACATCCTGCGCAAGTCGATCTCGAACGCGATCTATCGCCGGAGAGAGCGGCGCACGTCGAGCTATTACCCGGTTTCGATCTCGTGCCGCACCGTCGTCTACAAGGGCATGTTCCTCGCCGACCAGCTCGGCAGCTACTACCCCGATTTGCACGACCCGGATTTCGAGTCGGCGATTGCGCTGGTGCATCAGCGCTTCTCGACCAACACCTTCCCGACCTGGTCGCTGGCGCATCCGTACCGCTATCTGGCGCACAACGGCGAAATCAACACGCTGCGCGGCAACGTCAACTGGATGGCGGCGCGGCAAGCCTCCGTGTCCTCGCCGCTGTTCGGCCAGGACATCAAGCGGCTGTGGCCGATCTCCTACGAAGGCCAGTCGGACACCGCCTGCTTCGACAACGCGCTCGAATTCCTGGTGCAGGGCGGCTACTCGCTCGCGCACGCCATGATGATGATGGTGCCGGAAGCCTGGGCGGGTAACCCGCTGATGGATGAAGAGCGCCGCGCCTTCTATGAATACAACGCCGCGCTGATGGAGCCGTGGGACGGTCCGGCCGCGCTCGCCTTCACCGACGGCCGCCAGATCGGCGCCACGCTGGACCGCAACGGCCTGCGCCCGGCGCGCTATTTCCTGACGCGCGACGACCGCATCATCATGGCCTCGGAAATGGGCGTGCTGCCGATTCCGGAAAAGGACATCCTGAAGAAGTGGCGCCTGCAGCCGGGCAAGATGCTGCTCGTGGATCTGGCCGAGGGTCGCGTCATTCCCGACGAGGAACTCAAGGCGACGCTGGCGAAGAGCCATCCCTACAAGGAGTGGCTCGACCGCACGCAGATCGTGCTCGAGGAACTGCCGGGCGCCGCGGGCGGCGCGCCGAAGTCGAACCTGTCGCTGCTCGATCGCCAGCAGCTCTTCGGCTACACCCAGGAAGACATCAAGATCCTGATGGCGCCGATGGGCGCAACCGGCGAGGAAGCCATCGGCTCGATGGGCAATGACACGCCGATCTCGGCGATGTCGGACAAGCCGAAGCCGCTGTTCACCTATTTCAAGCAGAACTTCGCGCAGGTGACGAACCCGCCGATCGACCCGATCCGCGAAGAACTGGTGATGAGCCTGGTCTCGATCATCGGGCCGCGCCCGAACATCCTCGATCACGAGGGCATGTCGAACACCAAGCGCCTCGAGGTTCGCCAGCCGATCCTCACCAACAGCGATCTGGAAAAGATCCGCTCGATTTCGGAAATGTCCGGCGACCACTTCAAGTCGCTGACTTTCGACATCACCTACCCGGCCGACCACGGCCCGGAAGGCATGGACTGGGCGGTCGACGAGCTGTGCGTGCGCGCCGAGGAAGAGGTCAACGGCGGCTGCAACATTCTCATCCTGTCGGACCGCAAGGCTTCGGCCGAGCGCATTCCGATTCCGGCGCTGCTCGCCTGCGCCGCCGTGCATCATCATCTGATCCGCAAGGGTCTGCGCACGTCGGTCGGCCTCGTGCTCGAGACGGGCGAACCGCGCGAGGTGCATCACTTCGCCTGCCTGGCCGGCTACGGCGCCGAAGCGATCAACCCCTATCTCGCCTTCGAAACCTTGTCGGCGATGAAGGACCACCTGCCGGGCAAGCTCGACGACTACGAACTGACCAAGCGCTACATCAAGGCAATCGACAAGGGCCTGCTCAAGGTCATGTCGAAGATGGGCATCTCCACCTATCAGTCTTATTGCGGCGCGCAGATCTTCGACGCGATCGGCCTGAAGAAGGACTTCGTCGACAAGTATTTCACCGGCACGCATACGCAGATCGAAGGCGTCGGCCTGACCGAAATTGCGGAAGAGACGGTGCGCCGCCATCGCGCCGCCTTCTCCGACGCGCCGATCTATCGCTCGATGCTCGACGTCGGCGGCGACTATGCCGTACGCGTGCGCGGTGAGGATCACGTCTGGACCGCGGAGACGGTCAAGGAACTGCAGCACGCGGTGCGCGGCAACTCGGTGGAGCGCTACCGCGCCTTCGCCAAGGCAATCAACGATCAGAGCGAAAAGCTGCTGACCATCCGCGGCCTGTTCACGATCAAGTCGGCGGAGTCGGACGGCCGCAAGCCGGTGTCGATCGACGAGGTCGAGCCGGCCAAGGATATCGTCAAGCGCTTCTCGACCGGCGCCATGTCGTTCGGCTCGATCTCGCGCGAGGCGCACACCACGCTCGCCATCGCCATGAACCGCATCGGCGGCAAGTCGAACACCGGCGAAGGCGGCGAGGAAGCCGATCGCTTCAAGCCGATGCCGAACGGCGACTCGATGCGCTCGGCCATCAAGCAGGTGGCGTCGGGCCGCTTCGGCGTGACAACCGAGTATCTGGTCAACTCCGACCTGATGCAGATCAAGATGGCGCAGGGCGCCAAGCCCGGCGAAGGCGGCCAGTTGCCCGGCCACAAGGTCGACAAGACCATCGCCAAGGTGCGTCACTCGACGCCGGGCGTCGGCCTGATCTCACCGCCGCCGCATCACGATATCTACTCGATCGAGGATCTGGCGCAGCTCATCTACGATCTCAAGAACGTCAATCCGGCCGGCGACGTGTCGGTGAAGCTCGTCTCCGAAATCGGCGTCGGCACCGTTGCCGCCGGCGTGTCGAAGGCGCGCGCCGACCATGTCACCATTTCCGGCTACGAGGGCGGCACCGGTGCCTCCCCCCTCACCTCGCTCAAGCATGCCGGCTCGCCGTGGGAAATCGGCCTCGCCGAAACGCATCAGACGCTCGTCGCCAACCGCCTGCGCTCGCGCATCGCGGTGCAGGTCGACGGCGGCCTGCGCACCGGCCGTGACGTCGTCATCGGCGCTCTCTTGGGCGCCGACGAATTCGGCTTCGCCACCGCGCCGCTGATCGCGGCCGGCTGCATCATGATGCGCAAGTGTCATCTCAACACCTGCCCGGTCGGCGTTGCGACGCAGGACCCGGTGCTGCGCGCCCGCTTCAAGGGCCAGCCCGAGCATGTGATCAACTACTTCTTCTTCGTCGCCGAGGAAGTGCGCGAGATCATGGCCGAACTCGGCTACCGCACGATGGACGAGATGGTCGGTCAGTTGCAGATGCTCGATCAGCGCCGCCTCGTTCAGCACTGGAAGGCCAAGGGCCTCGACTTCTCCAAGCTGTTCATGAAGCCGAAGGCCGACGCCAAGACACCGATCTATCACTGCGAAAAGCAGGACCACCACCTCGAGAAGGTGCTGGACCGCAAGCTGATCGCGGAAGCGCAGACCGCGCTCGACCGCGGCGCGCCGGTGCGCCTGCAGACCGCCATCAACTCGACCAACCGTTCGGCCGGCGCCATGCTGTCCGGCGAGGTCGCCAAGCGCTACGGCCATGAGGGCCTGCCCGACTCGACGATCCACGTTCGGCTGACCGGCACCGCCGGCCAGGCCTTCGGCGCCTGGCTCGCCAAAGGCGTGACCTTCGAGCTCGAAGGCGACGCCAACGACTATGTCGGCAAAGGCCTGTCGGGCGGCCGCATCATTATTCGCCCGCCGGCCGACTCCGGCATCGTGCCGGAGGAGTCGATCATCGTCGGCAACACCGTGATGTACGGCGCCATCGCCGGCGAATGCTATTTCCGCGGCGTCGCCGGCGAACGCTTCGCCGTGCGCAACTCGGGCGCCACCGTCGTCGTCGAAGGCACCGGCGACCATGGCTGCGAGTACATGACCGGCGGCATTGTCGTCGTGCTCGGCAACACCGGCCGCAACTTCGCGGCCGGCATGTCGGGCGGCATCGCCTACGTGCTCGACGAGGACGACTCGTTCAAGTCACGCTGCAACATGGCGATGGTCTCGCTCGAGCCGGTTCCGGCAGAGGAAGCGATTTCCGAAACCGAGTTCGGTCACCAGCTCGAAACCAGCGGCATGGTCGATATCATGTCGGACCTCACCACGCGCGACGCCGAGCGGCTCAAGAAGCTGATCTCGGATCACGCGCGCTATACCAACTCGGCACGCGCCAAGGCGATCCTCGCCGACTGGGCGCGATATCGTCCTCTGTTCAAGAAAGTGATGCCGGTCGAATACGCCCGCGCGCTCGCTGAGATGGCAAAGGAAAAGGCCGCGACCATGCAGGCGGCGGAGTAAGATGGGCAAGATTACCGGTTTTCTCGAGTTCGAACGTCATGATCGTCACTACGCTCCGGTCGAGGAGCGTATCAAACACTATCGTGAATTCGTCGTGCCGCTTCCCGAAGGCGAAGTGCGCCAGCAGGCCGCGCGCTGCATGGATTGCGGCGTGCCCTATTGCCACGGCACCAGCCGCATCACCGGCCAGCCGACCGGCTGCCCGGTCAACAACCAGATTCCGGACTGGAACGATCTGGTCTATCGCGGCGAATGGGACGAGGCGGCGCGCAACCTGCACTCGACCAACAACTTCCCCGAAGTGACGGGCCGCGTCTGCCCGGCGCCGTGCGAAGCATCCTGCACGCTCAACATCGAAGATACGCCGGTCACCATCAAGACCATCGAATGCGAAATCGCCGACCGCGCCATCGCGCAGGGCCTCAAGCCCGAGGTTGCCGCGCACAAGACCGGCAAGAAGGTCGCCGTCGTCGGTTCGGGTCCCGCGGGCATGGCCTGCGCGCAGCAACTCGCCCGCGCCGGCCACGACGTGCATCTCTATGAGCGCTGGGCCAAGGCCGGCGGCCTGATGCGCTACGGCATTCCGGACTTCAAGATGGAGAAGGTCCACATCGACCGCCGCGTCGCGCAGATGCAGGCCGAAGGCGTGACGTTCCATTACGGCGTCCATGTCGGCGTCGATCTGCCGGTGGACAAGCTCACCGCCGAATACGATGCGGTGGTGCTGTCGGGCGGCGCGGAAAAGCCGCGCGACCTGCCGATCCCGGGCCGCGAGCTCAAGGGCATCCATTTCGCGATGGATTTCCTGCCGCAGCAGAACCGGCGAGTCGGCAACGAGGCGCTCGGCTCGGTCGCGCCGATCCTGGCGACCGGCAAGAAGGTCGTCGTCATCGGCGGCGGCGACACCGGCTCGGACTGCATCGGCACCTCGATCCGTCAGGGCGCCGTGTCGGTGACCAACTTCGAGATCATGCCGGCACCGCCGGAGAAGGAAAACAAGGACCTCACCTGGCCGAACTGGCCGCTGAAGATGCGCACCTCGTCGAGCCACCTCGAAGGCGCCCAGCGCGGCTTCGCCGTCGGCACGCTGAAATTCTCCGGCGAGAACGGCGAGGTGAAGAAGCTGCACTGCGCGCATCTCGACGACAAGTTCAAGCCGGTGCCGGGCACGGAGTTCGAGATCGAGGCCGATCTCGTGCTGCTCGCCATGGGCTTCGTGCATCCGGTTCATGAGGGCATGCTGAAGTCGCTCGACGTCGCGCTCGACCAGCGCGGCAACGTGGTGGCCGACACGGTGTCCTATGTTACGTCGGTGCCGAAGGTATTCTCGGCTGGCGACATGCGCCGCGGCCAGTCGCTGGTGGTCTGGGCGATCCGCGAAGGCCGCCAGTGCGCCCATGCCGTCGACAAGTTCCTGATGGGCTCGACGACGCTGCCGCGCTGAACGCCCGCGCATCCGACAACTAAAAAGCCCCGCTTACGCGGGGCTTTTTATTGGGTCGTCGCTGTCAATCGTTCTACCGGAATAACCCAAACAATCCGCCATCGTCGCGGCGGCGCGGCGGCTGTTGCGCAATGCCCTGCGGCGGACGCGGCGCGCGCGGATCGACCGCCTGCTGATGCTGCGGCGGGCGCTGCCGGTTATCGGCGGCGGCCGGCGGAGCGCGCGGCCGTTCCACAGCGCGCGGCGGCGCGGGAGCGGGCTTCGGCTCGATCGAAGCTTCAGCGGGCTTCGGCTCGGCCGGTTTGGTCTCGACAGGTTTTGCTTGCGGCGCCGGCTCAGGCTTGACGATCGCGGCGGGAGCCGGAGGCATGACGACGGCCGGTGCGACAGGCGCCGGAGCAGATGGCGTCACCGCTGCCGCCTTCGGCGCTGCAGGTTGAACGGCCGGCATCGCAACCGGCGTCGGGGGCTTCGGCCTTTCACTGCCGGGCGGCCAGACGAAATCGTCAGCGCGGCCAGGCGCAGCCTGAACCGCATCGCCCTTCACCAGCACTGCGGTTGCCGAGACATCGGCGCGCGCATTCGCAGCGCTGCCACCGACCAGTTCGTCGTTATTGCCGGTGATCGCAGTCAACGGAACCACCGGACCGGCGAGCGGGCGCGCCGCCGGCTTGCCGTCACTCGGCAGCGGCGCAGCCGGTCCCATCGGCAGCGCGATCGGACCGCGGTTCGCCATATAGCGGCGGATCTCGCGCTCGACATAGTGCGCGAGCTTGCGCGCGCCGTATTTGGTGAAATAGACGCCGTCGGCCGAACGCAGGCGGCGCATCTGGCCTTCATAATCAGGGCCGACATTCGTGTACTTGCCCTCTTCGTCGACGAAGCCGTCCCACACATCGACGTAAACGGCGCCGGCCTTCTCGGCGCGGGCGCGATAAAGATCGTTGAGGTAACCAGTATCGGCGGTCGATTTGGTGCCGCGGATCGGCGGCAGACCGACCCAGAACACCGGCACACCCTTCGATTTGAGCGCGGCAATCGTGTCGTCGATACGCCGCGTATAAACCTTCTCCCACGGCTCGGAGCGGAACTCGATGGCGCCGCCGGCGCTACGCCGCGCAGCCGGCGCCTTCGGTTCGGGCGCGACGATGCCGCCCTCGTCGTCGGTTTCCTTCTTCGGCTGACCGGTGGCGTCGCTCTTGTTCGCCTGGTCCTTGCCGGCCTGGTCCTTATTAGCCTGATCTTTGGCCTGCTGCTCGGCTTCCTTGGCGACGTCGCGCTCGCGCAAGTTCTGGCGGTCGCCGACGCCGATCATCATCACGACGTAGCTCGCCTTCTCGTTGGCGAGCAAATCGCGTGCGACGTGCCACCAGTCCTGATCGTTGCGGGCATCGTAGCGCAACAAACCGGAATGCTGTTTGGCCTTGCGCAGGATGGCGATTTCCGGCGCGTCGCCGAAAGCATCTTCGAGGCCTGAGGCCAGCCAGTCCGCCATGCCGTCGCCGAGCACGACGATCGACGTGGTCGGTTCGACCTGATCGGCCCGGGTGTCCTTGCGCGGGGCCGGAGCGCGCGAATTATCCACCGGCGCTTCGCGATAAATCTCGCGATCGTCAGGGCGCTGGCGGCTGCCGCCGCCGAACAGACTGTCAAAGAAGCCGCCACCGCGCTGACGTTGCAGCGACGGGTAACGTGGTTCAAAAAACTGGGCCTGCGCCGGCTGCACCATCGTCAGCCCGGTAAAAGCCACAGCGGCGAGTTCGGCCAGCCCCAACAGAGCCAGCCCGCCAAGGAACCGCACGGCTTTCATTTTGCGCATCATCGGGACGTCCAGCGAGCGGTCGGGCTCGGTTTCCGGGACAAATCCTTTGCGTCCCGGGCCATGGACCAATAGCCGGGAAAAAATGTCAACTCGAAGGTCGACTTCTAGTTAGCGCCCGGCGCGCAAGCTATCGAGGACCCCGGCGGAGGCAAATCCATCCGGAATACGGCCGATTCTGACCTGGAAATCGCGCAGCGCCTCGCGGGTCTTGGCACCCAGACGGCCGTCCGGCTCGCCGACGTCGAACCCGTGCCGCTCGAGAAGCTGCTGGAGTTCAAGGCGCTCGGCGCGGGTCAGGACCCGTTCATAGCGGGGCCAGTCCTGGACAAATGGCCCGCCGCCCCGCAGCCGGTCCGCCAGATGGCCGATCGCCAGCGCGTACGACTCCGAAGGATTGTAGCGCATGATGACCTTGAAGTTCGGCAGCATCAGGAAGCCAGGGCCCTGCACGCCGGCCGGCACCAGCAGAAAGGCCCGATCGTCGGGTCGCGGAAAGGCCCTGCCCCCGGCGCGGGAAATGCCGTGGCGTTCCCATTCGCGGATCGTCATCACGCGGCTTCGATCGGCCAGCATGAAATCCAGAGTGCCGGGAAGGACGACCTCGTAGCCCCAGGTCTCGCCGTTCTGCCAGCCGGTCTTCTTGAGGTTGTTGGCGGTCGAGGCAATGAGATCCGGCATCGAATCGATGACGTCGCGCCGCCCGTCGTGGTCGCCGTCGACGGCGTAGCGCTTGAACGCGGTCGGCATGAACTGCGTCGGCCCGAAGGCGCCGGCCCAGGAACCGATGAAGCGATCCGGCCGCACGTCGCCGCGATGCAGAATGTCGAGGGCGGCGATGAATTCGTCGCGGAAATAGCGCTGGCGTCGACCGACGCAGGCCAAAGTTGCGGTCGAACGCAATACCGGGCGATCGCCGCCAATAGCGCCGTAATCGGTCTCAACGCCCCAGATCGCCGCGATGATGTAACGATCGACACCATAGGCACGTTCAGCGGCGTCGAACTGAGCACTGTATTTCGCGAGTACTTCGCGGCCGCGCGCCACGCGCCGTTCGTTCACCAGGATGTCGAGATAATCCCATACCGCTTTGGTGAACTCGGGCTGGCTGTCGAGCAGATCCATAATGCGCAGTTCGGGCGTCAACCGCGCCGTCATGCGATCAAAACTTTCGCGCGAAATGCGGTGGCGGGCGGCAAGCGGCCACATGCGTTCGATGCAGTGAGGGAAATCGGCGACGGCAGCGCGGATCGCCGCGGCCGTCATCAGCGGGTGCCCTGAGGCACCGTCCTCGCCGCTCCATGCGCGTTGATCGGTCCGGTCGACGCCAGCGGCGGCGGGGATGGACCCGGTCTGCTCGATGTCGCCAGCAGCCGCGGCCAAGCCCCCGCCGGCGGCGAGGGCCAGAAAGCCGGCCAAGAACAATTTCCGGGTATTCCGCATTAACCTGCCGCGCCCTTGTCGTTTTCCGTCGCCCCATCCGACCGGGATATCGTTTCGACAAGGTTAACAGCTTACCGCTTTGTCTCAATCCGGGCCAGTTTCTGGCCTCAACTGGACCTTTCCGGGCGAGCGTGCTTTTTAGCCGCATGTTTGCCGCCCCTTGAGCGAGACCCATCCGACATGAAGCCTGTCCGCAAAGCGATCTTTCCCGTCGCCGGCCTTGGAACCCGGTTCCTGCCCGCCACCAAGGCGATGCCGAAGGAGATGTTGCCGGTCGTCGACCGCCCCCTGATTCAGCACGTGGTGGACGAGGCCCGCGAGGCTGGCATCGAGCACTGCATCTTCGTGACCGGACGCAACAAAAGCGTGATCGAAGATCACTTCGACCGTCAGTTCGAGCTTGAAGTCACCCTGATCGAGCGCGGCAAGAATGCCGACCTTGAATTGCTCAAGGAGGATCTGCCGGAAGCCGGTGGCACCAGCTTCACGCGCCAGCAGTCACCGCTCGGCCTCGGCCATGCGGTGTGGTGCGCACGTGACCTGGTCGGCAACGAGCCCTTCGCCGTGGTACTGCCCGACGTGCTGGTGAAGAATCCCAAGGGCTGCCTGGCGCAGATGATGGAAGCTGCGAAGGACCTCGACGACAAGGCCAATATCATTGCCGTCGAAGAAGTGCCGATGGATCGCATCCATATGTATGGCGTCGTCGGCGTCGGCAAGACGAAAGGCAAGGCTTTTGAAGTGACCCAGATGGTCGAGAAGCCGAAGGCAAAAGATGCGCCGTCCAATCTATCAATCACCGGCCGCTATATCCTGCAGCCGGAATTGTTCGAGGTGCTGAGCAGCCAGGCCGCCGGCGCCGGCGGCGAAATCCAGTTGACCGACGCCATGCTGACGCTGGCGAAGTCGCAGCCGTTCTACGGCTTCAAGTTCGACGGCCGCAGCTACGATTGCGGCTCGAAGATCGGCTTCCTCACGGCCAACGTCGCTTACGGGCTCGACCGCAACGACCTGTCGGCGGAATTCCGTTCCGAGATCGAACGCATTCTCGCCGGCAAGTAGACCGCACCATCGATCACTGCTGCAGACGGACACCGACGAGGAAAGTGCTCGCCGTGTAGTCGTTGCCGCTGAAATTCGAGCGCAGCCAGTCCTGCCGGAACTCGCCTTTGATCTGCGCCCAGCGCGATAGTTTATAGGTCAGGCCGAGGGCGACCATGTAGCGGTTGTCATCGCGGCTCGACCCCTTGTAGTCGTCATTGCCGTATCCGGCCTTCACGCTGCCAATCAGCCAGCGGCGGAAGGCGTGATCGACCTGAAGCCCGAAATCACGCGACAATACGCCGGAAACCCCGGCCACAGCCGACTCCTGAACCGCCGATTTTGCGTTGAACTGCACGGTGGTAAGCGAACTCGCCGTCCAGATCAGCGAGGCATTGCCGACAAAGCCGCTCAGTTTGTCGAGGCGCGTGTCGTCATACTTTCGCTCGGTGTAACCGATGCCGGTTTCGCCGGTGAGCAGCCGCGACAATTCGAAAGTCGAACCGACCAGCGCTGTCCAGCCCTTCGAGTTGCGCTGATAGCCGGAGAAATCAGTCGCCAGATCATGCCGGCGGGTATCGACCGTGCCTTCGACATAAGGCGTGACGCCGGGCGTCAATTCGTAGCCGCCGCGCAACGTAACGCCGTATTGATCGTAGTTGCGATCCTCATTCGAGGCGGTCGTGCCGTCGGTCAGCTTTGAGTTCTGGTAGGCGGTGCGCTCGGCATCGCCCTTGAGCGACAGGTCGAGACGGTTGAATTTCTGTCCGAGGCCGACCGAGCCGCCAGCCGTGGTGAAGATCGGCAGTTTTGAAAGTCCAGCCTGCAAATTCGGGCTGCCGGGATTGTCGGTCGATACAAGGACGCGGCCGCCGAGGTCGATACGAGTCGAGCGGGTGACATCGACGCGGCCATCGATCTTGCCGTTCGCATAAGGGCGACTGAGCGTCGGCGTCGTGTCGGGCGAATAGCCGGTGTAGCTGCCGCGCAGATCGGCCTTGAGTTCGTGGCGCGACCAGTTCGATTGCGCGCGAAGTTCCGGCGCAGCGCTGTAGAGCGAAGCGCCGGCCGGGTTTGATGATTGACCGGGGTTGGTGCTGTAGCCGCCGGACAATTCGATTGCCGGATAGAGCAGGAAGCCGCCGGCGTGAACGCCAAGCGGCGCGTAAGGATCGTCGGCGTCGTCGCGGCGGCGCTTCTTCAGCGGCTTGCGAATGGGGCCGATCTCGACCGGTGGCTGGCCAGCGGCGGCCGCCATTGCACTCTTTGCTTCAGTCGGAAACGGCTTCTGGTACGGCGACAGCGTCAGCGGCGCCGGCTGGCCGGTGGTGAGCGCCTGAGCCTGGGCGCGTGCCGCGGCGCCGGGCTTCTGCGTCGCCGCCTGCTTCCTGGCTTTGGCGCGGCGGCTGTTGGTTGAATCGTATCCGGTGTCGCCGGCGGCGGAGGCTGGCGGGGCGAAGCTCGGCGTCTGCGCCAGTTGCTGTTGTTGCTGTGGCCCGAATTTCTGGAATTTTTGCGGCTTGCTCGCCTGCTTCGGCGCCAACGGATCGGCGTCCGGGGTCACGATCTGCGCAACAGCCGCACCGCTCGCAAACGACAGCACACAGGCAAGCGCCATCGCCCCCATGAATGGGTGCGAAACTGCCGGGATGACGCGTGCGCGCTTCACGTCCTAACGCAAGCCTCCTGGGACCGGCCGCAAGGGCGCGCGCACGGGCGCACGCCCGCCGAGCCGGCGGGAAGTGGTTAACGGACGTTAAAGCGCTATGGTTAACGAGGTGTTGCTGACCCCTTCCCTTTCAGGGACGGATCAGAAGTTCACACCCAGCCCTGAAGCTCCCGGGCGACGACATCGGCGATCACCGCCATGCCCTCGGCAGTATCGTTGAGGCAGGAAATCGCGGCGAAGTTCTCGCCACCGTGTTCCTTGAAGATGCCGGCATTCTCCATGGCGATCTCTTCGAGCGTCTCAAGGCAATCCGAGGAAAAGCCCGGCGTGATGATGGCGAGGTTCTTGACGCCGCGCTGGGCCAGCGCCTCTACCGTCTTGTCGGTATAGGGTTTGAGCCATTCCGCGGGCCCGAAGCGGGACTGGAACGTCATCATCAATTGCGTCTCGTCGAGCTTGAGACGCTCGCGCAGCAGCCGCGCCGTCGCCGCACATTGACAATAATAGGGATCGCCCTTGGCGAGATACTCTTCCGGCATGCCATGGAAGGAGGCGAGGATGACATCCGGCTTGAAACTGAGCTGCGCCAACGATGCCTGCAGCGAGTTGGCCAGCGCCTCGATATAGACCGGGTTGTTGAAATAGGCCGGCGCGATGCGCACCGCCGGCTGCCAGCGCATTTGTGCCAGCGCCTCGAAGGCCTTGTCGGCCACCGTCGCTGTGGTTGCGGCGGCGTATTGCGGATAGAGCGGCACGATCAGTATGCGGTCGCAACCCTCGGCCTGCAGCGCATCGAGCCGCGACTTGATCGACGGATTGCCGTAGCGCATGGCCCAATCGACGACGATGCGCGCGTCGCCCTTCATCGCGGCGGACAATTTCTCGGCCTGCGAGCGCGTGATGGTCTTGAGGAATGACTCGTTGCGCTCCTTGTTCCAGATCTTGTCGTAGTCCTTGCCCTTCCGGCCCGGCCGGAAAGTAAGGATGATCAGATTGAGCACCAGCCACCACTTGATCGGGTTCTCCTCGATGACGCGGCGGTCCGACAGGAATTCCTTGAGGTAACGCCGCATCGACCAGTAGTCGGTGGCGTCGGGGGTGCCGAGATTGACCAGCAGCACGCCGATGCGGCGCGGCGGCAGTTTCGGGTGGTTTGGCGGCAGGTGCGGATTGGGATCGGTCATACCCCGCAATCAGCGGGAAATGCGCCGGGGCGTCAAGTCACGACTGCCCTACCCGACCGGCCGCTCGTCGGCGATCACCTTGCCGTCATTCGGCAACGAGCCGGGCGCGACCAGCCTGACTTCGCCGCGCAGCTTGGTCACCGACTGCAGCGTCGCAGCCACGGCCTCGGCGAGCGCAACGTCCAAGCCCGATGCTTCGGCCATCAACGTCATGGTGTCCTGCTCGGCTTCACGGCCCACCACCAGGCGCAGCCGCTTCAACTCAGAATGCCGCGCGCCGACCTCGGCAACCTGCTTGGGATGAACGAACATGCCTTTAACCTTGGCAGTCTGGTCGGCGCGGCCCATCCAGCCCTTGATCCGATGATTGGTGCGGCCACACGGCGACAGGCCCGGCAGAATCGCCGACAGGTCGCCGGTGGCCAGGCGAATCATGGGGTAATCGGGATTGAACGAGGTGACGACCACCTCCCCGACCTCGCCATCCGGCACCGGATCGCCAGTGCCGGGCCGCACGATCTCCAGAATGACGTGCTCGTTGACGATCATGCCGTCCATCGCTTCGGTCTCATAGGCGATGACGCCGAGCTCGGCGGTGGCGTAGCACTGGAGCACCTGGACGCCGCGCGTGCGCAATTCCTCGCGCAATGAGCCAGGCAAAGCCGCGCCGGACACCAGAGCGCGCCTGATCGAGGACGCATCCTTGCCGCCCTTCGCGGCGGCATCGAGCAGGATCTTGAGGAAATCCGGCGTGCCGATATAGGCCGACGGCCGGTAATGCGCCATGGCCTCGAGCTGCTGCTCGGTGTTGCCGACGCCGCCGGGAATAACGGCACAACCGAGCTTGTGCGCGCCCGACTCCAGAATGAAGCCGCCGGGCGTGAGATGATAGGCGAACGAATTGTGGACGATGTCGTCTGCGCGCATGCCGGCGGCGAAGCAGGCGCGCGCCGCCCCCCACCAGTCATCACCGTAACCCTCGGGCTCGAAGATCGGCCCCGGCGACATCAGCAGCCGCTTGGCCTGGCCCGGCGGCGTGACGTTGAGTCCGCCGAACGGCGGATGCTCTTTCTGCAGGGCAGCGATATCGGCTTTGCGCATCACCGGCAGCTTCGCCAGCGTTTCGCGCGAGACGACCGATTTCGGATTGACGCCGGATAGATGCTTCGCCCAGCCCGGCGCCTTCATTGCGTGGGCGACGATGCCGTGCAGGACGGCAAACTCCTCGCTGTCGCGCAGCGCCGCACCGCGGGTTTCGAGATGGTCGTAATGCTCGGGCATTGCCGCTCCGCGATGAATTCTTACGCCAGCCACCTTTTGCGCCGGCGATAGTGCTTGCCTTCGCGGAACGACTTGCGGCGGCCCTCGGAGATGCCGAGGTAGAACTCCTTGACGTCGGCGTTGTCGGCCAACGATTTGGCATCGCCATCCATGACGACGCGGCCGTTTTCAAGAATATAGCCGTACGTGGCGTATTTCAGCGCCATGTTGGTGTTCTGCTCGGCGAGCAGGAAGGACACGCCTTCCTTGGCGTTCAGGTCCTTTACGATTTCGAAGATTTCCTCGACGATCTGCGGCGCCAGTCCCATTGAGGGCTCGTCAAGCAGGATCATCTTCGGCTTGGACATCAATGCACGGCCGACCGCGCACATCTGCTGCTCGCCGCCAGAGGTATAGCCGGCCAGCGAATTGCGGCGTTCGCGCAGCCGCGGAAAGTAGGCGTAGACCTTTTCCATGTCGCGCCGGATCGCTGCCTTGCCGTCGCGCCGGGTGAAGGCACCTGTGAGAAGGTTCTCTTCGATCGACAAATGGCCGAAACAATGCCGGCCTTCCATCACCTGGATGCAGCCGCGCTTCACCAGATCGTTCGGCGACTGGTCCTGCACCTCGGCACCGTCGAAAATGATGGAGCCCTTGGTGACATCACCGCGTTCGGCATGCAGCAGATTGGAAATCGCTTTCAGCGTGGTGGTCTTGCCGGCGCCGTTGGCACCCAGCAACGCCACGATGCCGCCTTTCGGCACCGCGAGCGACACGCCCTTCAGCACCAGGATGACGTGATCGTAGATCACTTCGATATTGTTGACGGCAAGGATGGTTTCCGTCGCGGGGGTGGGGGCGAGCTTGTCTTGTGCGGCAGCCGTCATGACACATCCCGAAAGGGCCCTCATCCTGAAGAGGCGCGTCAGCGCCGTCTCGAAGGATGAGGGCGTTTACTCGGCCCCTCGCCCTCGAGACGCGCCTGACGGCGCTCCTCAGGACGAGAGGATCCATTCACAACCTCACGACGACTTGTCGCAAGGCTCCGTGCGCTTCGGCCAGCCGGTGTTGGACTCGACATAGGCCTTGGCGGCCGCCTCGATCAGCGGGCGCACCTTATCCTTCATCGGCTCCATCCAGTCCGACGACTTCACCCACTTGGTGCCGTCCCACGTGGCCATGAACACCTTGTGATGGCCGTTGTGATCGGTGCAGGACGTGCGCACCGGCGAGGCAAAGCCCGCGGCGCCCATTTCCTTGAGACGAGCCTCGGTGATGTCGAGTTGCTCAAGGCCACGCCGCACATCTTCACCGGTCACAACCTTCTTGCCGGTGATCTTCTGCGCGGTGCGGATCGCTTCCGCGATCAGCATCGAGTTGTAGACACCACGGTTGTAAAGGTTCTCGCCGACCTTTTCCTTCTGGACCTGACTCTTGCCCTTATCGACCACGAACTTCTGGATGTCCTTGATCACCGGGAAGTCGGTGCCGACCGCGTGGAAGTCGAGCGACGAGTAGCCCTTGGCACCGTCGCCGGCCGGACGCGCGTCGTCATCGCCGCCGGCCCACCAGACGCCGATCAGCCTGTCCATCGGAAAGTTGATCTTGGCGGCTTCCTTCACGGCCGTCGGGTTCATCGCACCCCAGCCCTGCAGGTAGATCCAGTCCGGACGATCGCGGCGGACATTGAGCCACAGCGACGACTGGTTCTGCATTTCCGAGGCCGGCACCGGATAGAGCTTCAGTTCGAAGCCGTATTCCTTGGCCAGCGCTTCGAGCAGCGGGATCGGCTCCTTGCCATAAGGCGCGTCGAGATGGACGAGGCCGAGCTTCTTGCCCTTGAGCTTGTCCAGACCGCCTTCCTTCTGCGCCGCGAACTTCACGAACACCGACGCGCCATCCCAATAGGTCGCCGGCGGGTTGAACACCCACGGGAAGTTGGTGCCGTCAGCCGAGGCCGACAGGCCGTAGGCCATCGACAGCACCGGGATCTTGTCGACCGCGGCCTTGGGGATCAGCTGCAGCGTGATGCCGGTCGAGTAGGGGTTGGTAATGACCGGCTTCTTACCCTTCGAGGCCTCGTAGCACTCGACGCCCTTCTTGGTGTCGTAGCCGGTTTCGCATTCCTCGATCGCCAGCTTGACGCCGCCGATGCCGCCATCGCGCTCGTTGAGCATGGTGAGATAGTCCGACATGCCGTTGGCAATCGGAATACCGGAACCGGCGAACGGGCCGGTGCGATACGTGAACAGCGGAACGTAGATCGTGTCCTGCGCCTGCGCGGGCGGCGCGACGAAGTCGCCGCCGATCAGCGCCGCAATAGCGGCACCGAGTACGAGATGCTTCTTACGCATCGTTTCCCTCCTTTGTTTCCCTCCGAGGCCCGCGGCGGTTGCCGCGGCTCGACTTATTGGCCCCGGATGGGGCTGTTTCCGGCCCCTTACCGGGGCGGAATTGGAAGAGAGTGTGCGCCTTCAATACGGGAAAGGCCACACCCGCAATTTCTGCTTTCCGATCTGCCAGAGCCGCGCCAGACCGTGCGGTTCGACGATCAGAAAGACGACGATCAGCGCACCGACGATGATGAAAGTGAGGTGCTCAACGGTTGCGGCATGCAGCGGAACGCCCAGTTCCGCCGGAACGAAACGCAGGATGATCGGCAGGATGTAGATCAGCGCCGCGCCGAAGAACGAGCCGATCAGGCTGCCAAGCCCGCCGATGATGACCATGAACAGGATGGTGAAACTCTGATTGATGTTGAACACCTCGGCTTCGGCGCCGCCGTACCAGAGGAACACCATCATGGCGCCGGCAACGCCGCAGTAGAATGACGACACCGCGAAGGCGAGCAGCTTGGTGTTGAGCAGGCGAATGCCGATCAGCTCGGCAGCGATGTCCATGTCACGCACCGCCATCCACATGCGGCCGATGCGGCCGCGGATGAGGTTGGAAGCGAGCCAGGTCATGACGATGACAATCGCCAGCACGATGAGGTAACGCGTGACCGGCGCTGAATTGGGCCCGGTGATCGGGACGCCGAACAAGGTCCGCTGCGGCACCTCGATGGCACCGGAGACATTGTAATTGAACAGCCACGGCACGCGGATAAAGCACCAGGACAGGAAGAACTGCGCGGCCAACGTCGCCACCGCCAGATAGAAGCCCTTGATGCGCAGCGACGGCAGGCCGAACAGCACGCCGACCGCAGCGGAGAAGAAGCCCGAGCAGACGATCCAGACGATGACGTTCACACCCGGGAACGAGGTCGTCAGCTTGTAGCAGGCAAAGGCGCCGACCCCCATAAAGGCGCCTGTGCCGAGCGACAGCAGACCGGTGTAGCCGGTGAGCAGGTTCAGCCCGATAGTGGCAAGTGCGAAAACCAGGAACGGTGTCATCACCGCCTGCAACAGGAAGTCGCTGCCAAACAGCGGAATGATGACGGCGGCGATAAACAGGATGACGCCGACGCCGATCCTATCCTGAAGGATCGGGAACACCGCCATGTCCTTGGTGTAGTCGGTCTTGAACTGGCCGGCCTCGCGGTAAAGCATGGGCTATTTCTCCGTCATTCCGGCGCGCGAGCGCGGCGAGCGAACCCGGAATGACAATGTGGAATGGCTCATCATCGTCATATTCTCTCGATGATCTTCTCGCCGAACAGGCCCTGCGGCCGATACAGCAGGAACAGAAGGGCGATGAAGTAAGCGAGCCAGCTCTCAATGCCGGAGCCGAGCAGCGGGCCCCAGTAGAATTCGCCCAGCTTCTCACCAATGCCAATGATGAGGCCGCCAACAATGGCGCCGGGAATAGAGGTGAAGCCGCCGAGGATCAGCACCGGCAGCGCCTTCAGCGCGATGATCTGCAGCGCGAAGGACACTTCCGAGCGCGCGCCCCACATGATGCCCGTGGCCAAGGCCACCACACCGGCGGCGAACCAGACGATCACCCAGATCTGCTCCAGCGAGATGCCGACCGACAACGCCGCCTTGTGGCTGTCAGCGACCGCGCGCAGCGCACGGCCGACGCGGGTTTTCTGGAAGAACACGGCGAGCGACGCCACCATCGCCGATGCGATCACGGTCGCGGCGATATCGATCTTCTGCAGCGACACAAAGCCGCCAAGCATGTTGATGTCGATGGTACCCTTGGGCAGGCCGAGCTCGCTGGCGATCATCACCTTCGGATTGCCGCCGAACACCAGTTCGCCGAGGCCGATGAGGAAGTATGTCAGGCCGAAAGTCGCCATGAACAGGATGATGTCGGGCTGGTTGACCAACGGTCGCAGCATCAGCCGCTCGACGCCAACCGCAAGCGCGAACATCACGGCGACGGTCATGGCGAGCGCGACATAGGCGGGCACGCCCTTCTCGTGGAGGCCAACCAATGTCAGCGCCGCGAACACCACCATGATGCCCTGCGCGAAATTGAAGACACCCGAGGCCTTGAAGATCAGCACGAAGCCGAGCGCGATCAGCGCATAGAGCACGCCGGCCACGAGGCCATCCCACAATGTCTGCACCAGCAGGTCAGGCGCCATGCCCATCTGGACAAAGGGGTCGATGAAGATCTTGTAGAGGATGTCCATCGCAGGCCCCTAATGCGCCACGCCGAGATAGGCGTCGATCACCGCCTGATTGCGCTTGACCTCGTCCGGCGTGCCATCGGCGATCTTGATGCCGTGGTCGAGCACGACGACCCGGTCGGAGAGATCCATGACCACGCCCATGTCGTGCTCGATCAGCGCAATCGTGGTGCCGTAGTATTCGTTGACGTCGAGGATGAAGCGCGACATGTCCTCCTTCTCCTCGAGGTTCATGCCGGCCATCGGCTCGTCGAGCAGCAACAGCTCCGGCTCCATGGCGAGCGCGCGGCCGAGCTCGACGCGCTTCTGCAGGCCATAAGGCAATCGGCCGACCGGCGTGCGGCGGATGTCCTGTATCTTCAGGAAGTCGATGATCTCCTCGACGAAGCGACGGTGCTCCACCTCTTCGCGCACGGCCGGACCGTGACGGAAAACCTGCCAGAAGAAATTGACATGCATCTTCAACGTGCGGCCGGCCATAATGTTGTCCAGCGCCGACATGCCGCGGAACAGCGCCACGTTCTGGAATGTACGGGCGATGCCGCCGGACGCCGCCTCGTAAGGACGCATGCGGCTGCGCGTCCGCCCCTTGAAAGTGATGCGGCCCTGCTGGGGATGGTAGAAGCCGTTGATGACGTTGAGCATCGACGTCTTGCCGGCGCCGTTCGGGCCGATGATGGCGCGGATCTCGCCCTGGCGGATGTCGAACGACACGCCGCTGATCGCCTTGACGCCGCCAAAGGCCAGCGACACATCCTCCACCGCGAGCAACACGTCGCCAATGCGGGCCTTCGGTGAACCGTCTGGCGCTCTCATGCCGCCTTCTCCAGCGCGGCAGATGGCTCGACCTTCATGTCGCGGATCTTGACACGGGCGCTGATGATGCCCTTGCGGCCGTCCTCGAAGGTCACTTCAGTCGAGATATCGGCCTCGCTCGACCCGTCATAGAGCGCGTTGATCAGCGGCGCGTAACGTTCGGCGACGAACCCGCGGCGGACTTTCTGCGTGCGCGTCAATTCGCCGTCGTCGGCGTCGAGTTCCTTGTGCAGGATCAGGAAGCGCCTGACCTGCGCACCGGCCATCACCTTGTCGGCCGCCAGCGAACGGTTCACTTCGGCAACGTTCTTTTCCAGCATGTCGTAGACCAGCGGGTGGCCCGCGAGTTCCTGGTACGAGGCATAGGACACGTTGTTGCGCTCGGCCCAGGAGCCGACCGCGGTGAGGTCGATGTTCAGCATCACCGTGACGAAGTCGCGGCTGTCGCCATAGGCCACCGCCTCGCGGATGTTCGGGAAGAACTTGAGCTTGTTCTCGATGTATTTCGGCGCGAACAATGTTCCGTCGACAAGCCGGCCGACATCCTTGGCGCGATCGATGATCTTCAACTGCCCGGTCTTGTCGTCGAAGAAACCGGCATCGCCGGTCTTTACATAGCCATCCGGTGTCATCACTTCCGCGGTCTTCGTTGCATCCTTGAAATAGCCGGTGAACATGCCCGGCGACCTGAACAGCACCTCACCATTGTCGGCGATCTTGATGTCGACATGCGGCGCCGCCGGTCCGACCGTGTCGGAATAGATGGCGCCGTCGGGCTGGCAGGTGACGTAGAGGAAGGCTTCGGTCTGGCCGTAGAGCTGCTTCAGATTGAGCCCGATCGAGCGATAGAAGGCGAACAGGTCCGGCCCGATCGCTTCGCCCGCGGTATAAGCGGTGCGCACATATGTGAAGCCGAGCACGTTCTTCAGCGGGCCGTAGACCAGAAGATTGCCAATGCCGTACAGGACGCGGCCAAGCAGCGGCACCTTCTGGCCGTTGAGAATGCGCTCGCCGTATTGCCGCGCGATGCCGATGAAATAGTGGAACAGCTTGCGCTTGAAGGGGCTCGCGTCTTCCATGCGGATCATGACGCGGGTGAGCAATGCTTCCAGCGTGCGCGGCGGCGCGAAATAGAATGTCGGGCCGATCTCGCGCAGGTCCGCCATCGCCGTATCGGCGTTTTCCGGGCAGGCGGTGCAGAAACCGGCGACCATGCCTTGGGCGAAATTGAGGTAGTGATCGCCGACCCAGGCCAGCGGCAGATAGGCCAGCGCCACATCGTTCTCGTCGAGATGATCGAAGTTCACGGTGTCGGTCGCCGCCGCGATCGAGCGCTCGCCCGACAGCACTACGCCCTTGGAGGTGCCGGTGGTGCCCGACGTGTAAAGAATGATGGACGGATCGGAGCCCTTGGTCGCGGCAATCTCGTTGTCGAGCCATTCGCCGAGCGCGGCATCGGCGGCCAGCGCCGTGCGGCCGTCGGCGATCACGTCTTCCATCGACCGCAGCCGGCTGTGGTCGTAATCGCGCAGCCCCCGGGCCTCGTCGTAGAACATCCATTCAAGGTTCGGCAGACGGTCCATCACCGACTGGATCTTGTCGACCTGCTCCTGATCCTCGACGGCGGCAAAACGCACGTCGGCATGCTTGAGCACGAAGGCCAATTCGTCGGCTACGGCGTCGGCGTAGACCGGCACCGGAATGGCGCCAAGGGCCTGCGCCGCCAGGATCGACCAGTAAAGTTTCGGCCGGTTGGACCCGATGATGGCGACCGCATCGCCTCGCTTGACACCGAGCCGCGACAAACCGGCGGCATAAGCGCGCACAAGGTCGAGCGTCTCGCTCCAGGTCCAGCTCTGCCAGATGCCGAGATCCTTGTGCCGCATGGCCGGCCGCGCCGCGAATTCGCGAGCGTTCAACGCAAGCAGCTTCGGAAACGTGTCCGCGCGCGCGGCGGTATTCGCCACAGCCAATCCTCCCAATGACCGCGCGATTGGTTCATCGCGCCGGCCGCATTTCCCCTCGCGCCCCTTTTCGGGTCGTCTTGGTTTGCCTCGATAAGAAAACACCACCCGATGCCGGTCAAGCCTTTGGCGGTCCGGTATTGGGCTGCAGCAGGCGTCTAAGCCATTCCGCAGCTTTGCGAAGTTCTCTTATTTCAACGATCGTTTTCGCGATGCAGTGTGAAGCGAAACAGCCGTGCAGAGAACAGGCCGCTTGACAGACAAGACGGGGCCTTGTTGGCTATGTGAGCCGGGATGTCGACTCTTATGTCGCGCCGCACAATCCCGGCAACGATCAGCCAGCAAAAATCTGCACTTGGTCGCGCTCAGGCGCCGTAGCGCGAGAGCCGTTCCGCATCCAGCACGGTGATGCCGCCATGCTCGATGCGCAGCAGACCCTTCTTTTCGAGAGTCTGCAAACTTTTGTTCGCCATCTGCCGTGACAGACCCGACAGCAGCCCAGCCTCTTCCTGCGAAATTTCCAGATGCGGATCCGGCTTGTGATACAGAACCGGATTGAAGAGCCAGGCAATGCTGCGCGCCAGCCGCGCCGCTGCATCGAGACTGCGATCGTATTCGACAAAGGCAATGAACTGGCCGAGGCGCTCATTGAGCTGGCGCACCAGGAAGCGATTGAAGCCGACGCTGTTCTCGAACAGCCACATGAAGGTCGCGCGCTCCATCAGCGCCAGACGGGTGTCGCGCAGCGCGACGAGATCGTATTGGCGCAGCTCATTCTTGAGCACGGTACCTTCGCCGAACCAGCCGCCAGTGCGCATGCCGGCAAGCGTGACGGCTTTACCGGAGCGCGAGATCGCGGCGATCTTCAACAGCCCTTCCGAGACGCCGGTCCAGGCGTCGAACCGATCGCCGCGGTGAAAGACATAAGCGCCCTTGGCATAGGACTTCTCGACGATACCGCGGCGCGCCCGCTCGAACTCCTGTTCGGGCAGCTCATGGGACCAGAATGCAATGCGCCGCAGATGATCGCCTGAGATCACGAATCCATGTCCTTCAGCAGCCGGGCTTCGGTTGCGTGCAATGCAGTATGGCGCTGATCGAGGCGGTAACCAAGCGGCGTGCGCGTTTAGCCGCTGGTTGACGACGGCACTATTCTGCCGCTTTGAGGAAAGCCGCGGCGCCGGAGCGGAATTGCTCCCACAACCCCTGCTCTTCGGCCTGCGCGATCTTGAGCGAGCGCGCCTTGACCGGACCGTAGCCGCGGATTTTCTCCGGGATGGAGGCAATCGCCACGGCAGCCGGGTAGTTGGCCGGCGTCAGATCAGCAGCCAGGGTCTCGATCTTGGCAAGGTAGTCGGTCACCAGCTTGCGTTCGGTGCGGCGCTCCTCGGTATAGCCGAACGGATCGAACGGCGTGCCGCGCAGGATCTTGAACTTCGCCAGCACACCGAATGCCTTGAGCATCCACGGCCCGAAGGTCATCTTCTTCGGCTCGCCGGTCGACGGATCGTGTTTGGCGAGCATCGGCGGCGCGAGATGGAATTCGAAGCGCAGATTGCCGGGAGCGAACTGGCTCTTCACCCGCTCGACGAAACCGGTATCGGTATAAAGGCGAGCGACTTCATACTCGTCCTTGTAGGCCATCAGCTTGAACAGATAGCGCGCGACCGCGTCCGACAGCGCACTCTGGCCCGGCGCCTTCTCGGCTTCCGCGACGACGATCTTCTCGACTGCTGTGCGATAGCGGCGAGCATAGCGCGCGTTCTGATAGGCTGTGAGGAAGGCAACGCGGCGGTCCAACGTCTCGCCAAAGCTCTGCGACAATTTCAGCGAGTCGTTGTCTTCCGTCGGCGCCGGCGTGATCAGCTTTTCCAGCGCCGCCGGATCGACCGCGGCACGGCGGCCATAGCGGAACGCCTGGATGTTCATCTTCACAGCTTCCCCGTTCATCTCGATCGCCTTCTCGATCGCCTCGGGCGACAGCGGCAACGCGCCGTTCTGATAGGCGTAACCGAGCATGAACATGTTGGCGCCGATCGAATTGCCGAGCAGCGCTGTCGCAAGCCGCGAGGCATCGATGAAATGACTGTTGTCGCGCCCCGCCGACGAGACTATGGCGCGCTTGAGACGTTCGGTCGGCAACGAGAAGTCTGCATTGCGGGTGAAGTCGCCCGGCAGGAACTCGGCGGTGTTCACGATCATCCGGGTGTTGCCCGGTTTGACCGCTCCCAGCACCTTCTTGTTGCCGACGACGACGATATCGCCGCCGAGGACAAGATCGGCGCCGGCCGCCGACACGCGGATGGCGTGGATGTCGTCCGGATTATTGGCGATACGGATGTGGCTATAGACCGCACCGCCCTTCTGCGCGAGGCCGGCCATGTCGATAATGCCGACGCCCTTGCCTTCCAGATGCGCCGCCATGCCGATGATGGCGCCGACGGTGACGATGCCGGTGCCACCTACACCGGTGACGATGATGCCGTAGGGATGGTTGATCAGCGGCACGCTCGGCGACGGCAGCGCCGTCCAGTCTGCCGGTTCGGCAATCGCGTCGGCCTTCTTCGGCTTGGCGCCGTGGACCGTCACGAATGACGGACAGAAGCCCTTCACACAGGAGAAGTCCTTGTTGCAGCTCGACTGATCGATGGTGCGCTTGCGGCCCCATTCGGTGGCGAGCGGCTGAACCGAGACGCAGTTGGACTTGACGCCGCAATCACCGCAGCCTTCGCAGACGAGATCATTGATGACGACGCGCTTGTCCGGATCGGGGAAAGTGCCACGCTTGCGGCGACGGCGTTTCTCGGCAGCACAGGTCTGGTCATAGATCAGCACGGTGACGCCGGATACCTCGGCCAGCTGCCGCTGCAGCATGTCGAGCTCGTCGCGGTGATGCAGCGTCAGCCCCTTGGGCCAGTCGGTGTCCTTCGGATACTTCCATGGCTCGTCGGACACGACGATAACGCGCTTGGCACCTTCAGCGGCGACCTGCGCGGCGATCTGCGGCACGGTCAGCCCACCCTCGTGATGCTGACCGCCGGTCATCGCCACCGCGTCGTTGTAAAGAATCTTGTAGGTCATCGTCACGCCGGACGCGATCGCAGCGCGGATGGCGAGATAACCGGAGTGATTGTAAGTGCCGTCACCCAGATTCTGGAAGACGTGGTCGCGCTTGGAGAACGGCGCCTCGCCGATCCAGTTGGCGCCCTCGCCGCCCATCTGCGTGAAGCCGAGCGTTTTGCGATCCATCCACTGCGCCATGTAATGGCAGCCGATACCGGCATAGGCGCGGCTGCCTTCCGGCACGCGCGTCGACGTGTTGTGCGGACAGCCCGAGCAGAAATAGGGCACGCGCACGGCGACGTCGCCGGTTTCGGCCAGAGCGCGCTGCGCGCCCTTCAGCCGCACCACATGCGTCGCAAGTTCGTCATTGACGCCAACATGCTTGAGGACGCGCTCGCCGATACAAACCGCGATATCATTGGGATCGAGCGCACCTTTGACCGGGAACAGCCAATTGCCGCTCTCATCCTTCTTGCCGATACAGACCGGCTGGTTCGGCATGCCGTACAGCTCTTCGCGCACCTGCACTTCGATGAGCGAGCGCTTTTCCTCGACCACGATGATGAGGTCGAGACCGCGAGCGAATTCGACCAGTTCCTCGCGTGGAATCGGCCACGGGCAACCGATCTTGAACAGGCGGATGCCAAGATCGTTACACTTGATCTCGTCGATGCCGAGTTCGTCGAAAGCCTGACGCACGTCGAGATAGGACTTGCCGGTGGAGATGATGCCGATCTTCGGGGCGCGGCCGCCGGTCGTGATCATCTTGTTGATCTTGTTGGCCCGCACGAAGGCGAGCATCGCATCGCGCTTGTAGTCGTGAAGGCGCGCTTCCTGTCCAAGAACAGTATCGACAAGGCGGATATTCAGACCGCCTTCCGGCACGACGAAATCAGGCGGCGTTACGATCTGAAGGCGCTCGAGGCTGCCGTCGACGATGCCGGTCGATTCGACCGTGTCGTGCATGCACTTGAGAGCGGTCCAGGCGCCGGTGTAGCGCGACATCGCCCAGCCGAGCTGGGCATAGTCAATGATCTCCTGAACGCCGGCCGGGTTCAGGATCGGGATCATGACGTCGACAAAATGGAATTCGGACTGGTGCGCCGTGGTCGAAGATTCGGCGGTGTGGTCGTCGCCCATCAGGGCAAGGACGCCGCCATGCTTCGAAGAGCCGGCAAGATTGGCATGGCGGAAGACGTCGCCGGAGCGGTCAACGCCCGGGCCCTTGCCGTACCAGAGGCCGAAGACGCCATCGAACTTGCCCTCGCCGCGCAATTCGGCCTGCTGGGTGCCCCAGAGCGCAGTGGCGGCCAACTCCTCATTGAGGCCGGGCTGAAACTGGACGTCGGCCGCCGACAGATGCTTGCTGGCACGAGCGAATTGCTGGTCGAGGCCGCCCAGCGGCGAGCCGCGATAGCCGGTCAGAAAGCCGCCGGTGTTCAGGCCGGCCCGACGGTCGCGCTCCTTTTGCATCAGGATGGCGCGGATCAGGGCTTGGTAGCCGGTGACCAGGACATGGGTCTGGTTCAGGTCGTATTTGTCGTCGAGGCTGACCGGTCGGAGCGTCATTGAATGGCCTCCCGCCGGGCCTTCCGGCCCACGCCGTGACTGGCTTGAATACGATACCGGCTTCGCACGACATTCATATAGGCACTCGAGGCCCGAGGCAAAACCAGTCCGACCAGCCTATCCCCCGGAACTTGCGGGTCAATTTCGTTTTCTGGGGCGGCTCTAAAAGGAAATTTCCACGGCCGCGGCCCCGGCGCAGTTTCCAGGCGACAGACAGCCGCGGCCGTATAAACTTTTGATAAAGGGGCCGATCGAAACGGGGAGGTGGCGATGGCGGGGGCAGCACTGGCGGCCGGCACGGCAGCGGTTCTGGGAGCGGTCGTAGCAGTGGCCGGTACCGCATATGTGATGTGGAATTCGACAGCGGACCAGCGCACGAAACTGTTCGCGCAAATCGAGACGCTCAGCGCCAAGGTCGACAAGACCAGCGCCGCGCTCGCTGACCTCACCCGGACGCCGGCAGCCGGCGGTCCAGATATCGCCCTCGCCGCGATGTCGGCCAAGCTCGACGCCGCCAACAAGTCGCTCGCGGCGCTCAGCGCCAAGATCGACTCGACCGACAAGGCGCTCGCCGACCTCAAGAGCGCAACCTCGGCGCAAACGCAATCGCTGCAGCAGACAAAGGCTTCGGTCGACAGCATCAAGACGACGGCCGAAGCGCAGAAGGCGGCGCTCATCGCCATGAGCACGCCAACCACCACCGTCGCCAAGGACACCGCGCAATTGGACATGAAGGCGCCGGCCGAGCGCGAATTGATCGTCGTCTATGTGCCGCAGGCGGCCACGGCGGCCGCTTCCGCACCGCCCGGACTGTCCGTGCGTTTCGACAGGACCGCCAACGCCAATATGCAGACTCAGAAGCTCGGCGCCGATCTCAAGACGATCATCGGGGCGCGCAAGAGCTGCGTTGTGACCGTGGCCGGCTATGCCGACACGCTCGGCAGCGATCAGACCAACCTGGCGGTGTCGCGTGAGCGCGCGCAGATCGTCGCCAACGGCCTGCGTTCGGCTTTGCCCGGCGTCGAGGTCAAGGAAGTCGCCTGGGGCGAGCGCAGCCTCGCCGTGTGGACGCCGGACAACAAAATCGAAATGGCCAACCGCCGCATCGACGTCAATGTCGAGTGCAAGGGGTAGGCTTTACCTGTCATTCCGGGACGCGCGTAAACGCGCTGGTGCGCCCGTGCCCCGGAATGACGGACGAAATATCTTCCATTACTTCCCCGCCGCCAGCTTGCCCGAGGTGCGCAGGATATAGGACAGCACCTCGGCGACGGCGCGGTAGAGCTTCTCGGGAATTTCCTGATCGAGCGGCAGTTTCGACAGCGCCGCGGCAAGCTGCGGATTTTCCACCAGCGGCACACCGTGATGGCGAGCAATCTCCAGCATTCGTTCGGCCAGTTCGCCCTTGCCGATGCCGGTGACGCGCGGCGTGGTTTCCCGGTCATATTCGAGGGCCACAGCGAGCGGTGGTTTCGGCGTGCTGTCGTCGCTCATGACGCGCGGTTCACGAACTGGCCTTGCGGCGCCGTGACCCTGGTCTGATCGTGACTGAGGCAATGCAGATCGCCGGGCTCAAGATTGGCCTGCGCCAGCGCGGCCTTGAGCGAGCCGATGTCCTGTTGCAAGGCGGCGGCGCTTTCCAGCTTTTCCGCGACCAATGTCGCGCTGGTCCTGCCGCCGATCTGCGCCACCCGCGCGCGCACGGGGCCGATCGGCTCCATGTCGACGGCGAAGCGCACGCTCCATATCGGTGCCTCGGCTTCGCGCTGCGGCGCGTCGCGCTCGATCTGAATCTGCACCACGGTGGTGCCTTGCGGCGTGACCAGCGGAATATCGAACACCAGACGCTGCGTGTGATCGTCGGGCGGATGCGCCGGCTGTTGCGCGGCCGGCAATGACGCGATCTGCAACATGACGTGGCGGGCGATCGCGGCATCGGCCTGCCCCAGCACCGTCATCGCCGCTTCGCGCAAGCTCGCGCCGGCGATGGTCGCGGGCATCGGCGGCTGTGCCACCGGCAAGGCGCCACGAAACGGCGGTGGCAAAGGCTTGCTGCGACCGGCAGCCGGAGCGCTGTCGACACCGAGGAAGGCCTTCAATGCATCGCGCAGACTTTGCACCGCCATCTTGACCGCGGCGTCGGCCAATGCCGCATCCGGCAACAGCGCGCCGAGCGGAAGCACGGACGACGCGCTCGGCAATTGGGGAACGGCCGCAGAGCGTAAACCGAGCAACGCCTGGGCGGCGTTGCGCACAGCCTCCGGCAAATTCGGCTGTGCCAATAGCGTCTCAAGATTATCCGACACGGCCGGCAATCCGGCTGAGCGTGGCGCGGCCACCGGCGGCGCGAGGATCGTCTCCGCTTCGACCAGCATCGCCATGGCCGCCTGCTGCACGTTCGCTCCGACCGCCGGAGACATTGGCGCAGACGCAGCCGGTGTCGCTGCCGGTGTGGACACCGAGACCGGCGTGGGCGTCGCGGCCGTCGAGACCGTCGCGGCTCTCGCAGCCGCCGGCGCATCACCAAGACCGAGCAGGCCCTGCAACGCCGTGCGCAAATCCTGCAAAGCCGACTTGATGTTGGCATTGGGTGTCAGGCCTTTGGCCTGCACCGCTTCGACAAACAGGCCGGAGCGGCTGATGGCCTGGCGCAGCGTGCCGCCCTCGATCGCGGTACCCGACAGGCGCAGATTGAGCAGCGTCTGCGCCGCGTTACGCGCGGCGTCGGGCAGATCGCTGCGCCCGATCAGCGCCTCGAGATTGGCGAGAAGCGGCGCGAGGCCGTTCTGACGCACGGCGGCGGCGCCGAGCGCCTGAGACAATGCCGCGATCAGGGGATCGAGCGGCGGCGCTTGCGCCCCAACCGCGGAAGCCGCCGCGGCGGAGGCCACACCGCCACCGCCATTGCCGACAACAGCCGACGGCTCCGGACGCTGGCCGGTCGCGGCGTAAGACAGGCCGGGCTGCACGGGCGGAACGGACATCCAGGGCCCCCATGATTCGGCAATAATCCAATCTAGCCGAATTCACAGGCCGGCGCGCGGGTTCCCGCCGCTGCCCCCTGGCTCGCCTAAGGCGCGTTCCTGCGCCCCTCTCCGGGACCCCAGGCCCAGAAATCCTGGCCTTCGTCGCGCATGAACTTGGCGAGCACCATCATGTGGACCTCGGAAGCGCCATCCACGAGCTTGGCCGAACGGGCGTAGCGATAAAGCCACTCGACGATGGTGTCCTTGGAAAAACCACGGGCGCCCTGAAGCTGGATCGCGACGTCGGCGGCCTGATGCAGCGCATTGGCGACATGCACCTTGGCCATCGACACCTCTTTGCGCGCGCGGCCGCCCTGATCGAGCATCCAGGCCGCATGCATCGTGAGCAGCCGCGCGATCTGAATCTGCTGCGCGACTTCGCCGAGCTTGATCTGCACGCTCTCGCGATCGGCCAGCCGGACGCCGAAGCCTTCGCGGCTGGCAATATACTCCTGCGCAATCTCGACGCAGCGCTTGGACCAGCCGGTCCAGCGCATGCAATGCGTCAGCCGCGCCGGGCCAAGGCGCACCTGCATCAGCCGCAAGCCCTCGCCCACATTGCCGAGCACGTTTTCTTCCGGAATTTCGAGGCCGTCGAATTCCAGCTCGCAGTGGCCGCCATGCTCCTCCGGTCCCATGATCTCGATGCGGCGCAGGATGCGCCAGCCCGGCTGATCCTTATGAAAGAGAAACGCGGTAATGCCCTTGCGGGCATCGTCCGATGTGCGCGCCATAAGGATGAAATGCGATGCGCCGTCGGCACCGGTGATGAACCACTTGCGGCCATGGACGACATATTTGCCGCCCTTCTTTTCCGCACGTGTGCGCATCATGGTCGGATCCGAGCCGTTGCCCGGCGCCGGTTCGGTCATGACGAAAGCCGAACGCACCTTGCCGGCGACGATCGGCGCCAGCCATTTGTCCTTCTGCGCCTGCGTGCCGACCAGACGCAGCATGTTCATGTTGCCGTCGTCCGGCGCCATGCAGTTGATCGCGAGCGGGCCGAAGACCGAGCGCGCGGCTTCCTCGTAGATCGCCGCCCAGGCGACCATCGGCAATTCCATGCCGCCGTATTCCTTCGGGCTTTGCGGCGCCCACAGGCCGAGCTTGCGCGCCTTCTCGCGCACCGGCTCCAGCCGCTCATGCGGAATGTTCTCGTGCTCGGCAAAATTCGCCGGGTCTTTCTCCAGCGGCAGCACGTCTTGCGCAATGAAGGCGCGCACCCTGAGGCGCAGCTCTTCGTGTTCGGGGGAGAGAGAGAAGTCCATGGTGTTCCTCTTTATCCTTTAAGCTGCACCACCTGCCCGCCATCGACGACGATGGTGGCGCCGGTGATGTAGCGACCGGCATCCGATGCCAGCAGCAAGAGCGCGCCATCGAGATCGCCCTTCTCGCCGAAACGGCCCATCGGGATGTCGCGCTTCATCGCATGACCTGCCTCGCTGTTGAGGTAGGTGTCATTGATCTCGGTCACGAACCAGCCCGGGGCGATGGCGTTGACACGCACGCCCTTGAAGGCGAGTTCGATGGCCAGCGCCTGCGTCGCCTGCACCACCGCCGCTTTCGCCACCGCATAGGCGGCCGTGCCTTTCGACACGCCGAAGCCGAGAACCGAGGCGATGTTGACGATGGAACCCTGCTGGCCAGCGGCGATCATGCGGCGGGCGCCCTCCTGCGCCCAGTAGAACACGGCATCGAGATCGACCGACAACACGCGGCGCCATTCCTCGACGCTGACCTCGACGGCGCGCAACGGCTTCTGCGCCACGCCGGCATTGTTGACGAGGATGGTCACGGTACCGAATGCCTTTTCCGCAGCGTCGAACGCCGCTTTCATCGCGGCCGGATCGGTGACGTCGGCCTCGATGGCGACGGCCCTGGCGCCGGCCGCCTCGAGTTCGGCGCGGAATGCTTCGAGCCGTTCAGCGCGGCGCGCGACCAGCGCCACCGATGCGCCGTTATCGGCCAGCGCGCGGGCGAATTGCTGACCCAGACCCGACGACGCGCCGGTGACCAGCGCGACGCGGCCCGCGAGACTGAACATGTCGGCGGCTTTCATGGCGCTTCCTTCCTTATCCCTCCCCCGCAGGGGAGGGATTAGTAAATCATCTACCGCCCATCAAACGCGTGCGGCAGCGCGGTGGCAAGAGCCGGCCAGAACCACAGCACCACCAGCGCAACGAGCTGGATGGCGACAAACGGGATAATGCCGACATAGATGTGCCGCGTCGTGATTTCCGGCGGCGCCACGCCGCGCAGGAAGAACAAGGTCGGGCCGAGCGGCGGGTGCATATACGAGGTCTGCAGGTTCACCGCGATCATGATGCCGAGCCAGATCGGATCGATGCCCGGCAGCTTCAGAAGCGCCGGCGCCACGATCGGCACCACGACGAAAATGATTTCGAAGGCGTCCATGACGAAGCCGAGCAGGAACACCGCCAGCATCACGATCAGCACCGCGCCGTTGGCGCCGCCCGGCAGATCGGTGAGCGCGCGCGCCACCATGTCGTCGCCGCCGAGCGCGCGGAACACCAGGCTGAACAATGTGGCGCCGATCAGAATGAGGAAGATCATGGCCGTGATCTGCGCCGTCTTGTCGACCACCGGCCGCAGCATCGGCGCAAGCGGCGCGCGCCGCCACGCCAGCAGGATCGAACCGACGGCACCGACCGATGCGGCTTCGGTCGGTGTCGCGATGCCGAACAGGATCGAACCCAGCACGGCGACAATGAGCACTACGGGCGCCAGCAATATTTCGAGCAAGCTGCCTTTGGGCGCGTCCCCGGTCGCGACCGCAGGCGCGCTCGCCGGCTTCAGCCAGGCGACGGCCGCGATATAGACAAGATAGAGAACGACCAGCAGCAGCCCCGGCCCCAGCGCGCCGGCGAATAGATCACCAACGGAGACGACATCCGGCGCGAACGAACCCTTGGCGAGTTGCGCCGCCTGAAAGGCGATGTTGATCTGGTCGCCGAGCAGGATCAGCACGGTCGATGGCGGCACGATCTGCGCCAGCGTCGCCGAAGCCGCGACGGTGCCGGAGGCGAGCCGCGGATCATAGCCGTGGCGCAGCATCGACGGCAGCATGATCAGGCCCATCGTCACCGCGGTGGCGCCGACGAGACCGGTCGAGGCCGCGAGCAGCGCGCCAACCAGCACCACCGCGTAACCGAGGCCGCCCCGCAGCGGACCGAACAGCCGGCCGACGCGTTCGAGCAATTCCTCGGCGATACGCGACTGCTCCAGCATCACGCCCATGAAGATGAACATCGGCAGCGCCAGCAGCACGTCATTGGTCATGACGCCATAGATGCGCTGCGGCAGCGCGCCGAGAATGGCGATGTTCATCAGCCCGAGCGCGTCACCCAGCAAGGCGAAGGCCAGCGACACGCCGGCCAGCGTCAACGCCACCGGATAACCGATCAGCAGCGCGCCGACCGCCGCGGCGACGAGCAGGATGGACAATATTTCAGGAAGCGACATGGGATTCGTCTTTGCGATGCGGGATCGCGGTGCGCAGCACGGCGATGCTGCGGATCGCCTGAGCGAAGCCCTGCAGCGCCAGCATCGCGGCGAACACGGGAATGAGCGTCTTCAGCACGAAGACCAGCGGCAGCCCGCTCGCTTCCTGCGAGCGCTCCAGGATCGCCCACGACCGCATGGCGAACGGCAGCGACAACCACAACAGAGCCAGTGCGAACGGCATCAGCAGCAACAGCGCGCCGAGGAGATCGATAAAGGCACGGGCGCGCGGCGACGCGTCGGCATAGAAGACGTCGACGCGCACGTGACCGCCGCTGCGCAAGGTCCAGGCCGAGGCCAGCAGAAACAGCGCGGCGTGGCCATAGACGACGCTTTCGGTGACCCATATCGAGCCAATACCGAACAGGTAGCGTGCCACTACGAGCGCGAATTGCAGCAGCACGATGACAAGTGCCAGCCATGCAACACTGCGGCCGATAAACGCCGAGAGGCCGTCGATTGTGTCCGCGATCCGGTTCATGATGCTATGATGGCATAGCAGCCGGCGGCGCGCGATGCGATCCCGGCGCGGAAGAGCGCCTGAGTTTTTTGGAAGCATCTGGGATGTCCACGACCGATGAAGACCTGCTGCGGCTCGCTTTCGATGTCGCCGAACGCGCCATGGACAATGGCAACCACCCATTCGGCGCCGTGCTCGCCGGACCCGACGGCGAAGTGCTGCTCGAGGTCGAAAACGGCTACCTGCCCGACGGCGACATGACCGGCCATGCCGAGCGGCTGCTCGCCACGCTCGCCTGCAAGACCTTCGAGCCGGAAGAACTGGCCGACTGCACCATCTATTCCTCGGCCGAGCCCTGTGCGATGTGCGCCGGCGCCATCTACTGGGCCGGCATCGGCCGCGTCGTCTACGGCCTGTCGGAGGAACGGCTGAAGACCATGACCGGCAATCACCCGGAAAATCCGACCTTGTCCCTGCCCTGCCGCACCGTGTTCGCCGCCGGCCAGCGCAAGGTCGAGGTGATCGGGCCGCTGCTCGAGGACGAGGCCGCGGAACTGCACGAAGGCGTGTGGGAATAGCTTTCGCACGGACCCGTGGCGCATTAGACTACGGCCATGGCCCACGATCACGACCACCACCACGATCACGAGCATTCCGAACTGTCGGAGACCCAGCTGCGCGTCCGCGCGCTGGAGACCATCCTGACGGAAAAAGGCTACGTCGATCCCAAGGCGCTCGACGCCATTGTCGAGATGTACGAGACCAAGATCGGCCCGCGCAACGGTGCGCGCGTCGTCGCCAAAGCCTGGACCGACCCGGCCTTCAAGCAGGCGCTGCTCGCCGATGCCACGCAGGCGATCAACACGCTCGGCCATGTCAGCCGCACCGGCGATCATCTGATCGCGGTCGAGAACACACCGCAGCGCCACAACATGGTCGTCTGCACGTTGTGCTCCTGCTATCCGTGGGAAATGCTCGGCCTGCCGCCGGTCTGGTACAAGGCCTCGCCCTACCGCTCGCGTGCCGTGAAGGATCCGCGCGGCGTGCTCGCCGATTTCGGCGTGACGCTGGCCAAGGACACCGAAATCCGGGTTTGGGATTCGACCGCCGAAACGCGCTTCATCGTGTTGCCAATGCGGCCCGAAGGCACCGACGGCTGGAGCGAAGACAAACTCGCCGAACTCGTTACCCGCGACTCCATGATCGGCACCGGTCTGCCGAAGAAGCCGGCGGAGATGAAGTCATGAACGGCGTTCATGACATGGGCGGCATGGACGGCTTCGGCAAGGTCGAGCCGGAGGCCAATGAGCCGACCTTCCATCACGAATGGGAAGGCCGCGTCATGGCCATGGTGCGCGCGATGGGCGCCAATGGCGGCGTCAATATCGACTCGCAGCGCTTTGCCCGCGAGTCGCTGCCGCCCGAGGTCTATCTCGCCAGCTCCTATTACAAGAAGTGGTTCCTCGCGATCGAGAACCAGCTCGTCGAACGCAACATGGTCGGCGCCGACGAACTCGAAGCTGGTCATTCGCTGCACCAGAGCCCGCCGCTGCCGCGCGGCAAATTCACGCTCGACGACGTCAAGCGCTGCGAGACGCGCGCTAATTTCGATCGACAGCCCCAAGGTCCGGCCAGCTTCAAGCCGGGCGACAAGGTGCGGACGAAGAACATCAACCCGCTGACGCATACGCGCCTGCCGCGCTACGTGCGCGGTCATACCGGCGTGGTCGAGCGCATCAATGGCTGTCACGTGTTTCCCGACACCAATGCGCACTTCAAGGGCGATCATCCGCAGTGGCTCTACACGGTGGTGTTCGACGCCCGCGATCTGTGGGGCGACGATGCCGACCCGACGCTGAAAGTGTCGATCGAGGCCTTCGAGCCCTATCTGGAGAAAATCTAGCTGTCATTCCGGACGCCGAGCACTGCGAGGCGATCCGGAATCCAGCGCTGGATTCCGGGTTCGCCGCTACGCGGCGCCCCGGAATGACGAGGAAAACAATGACGAGCATCGACCCCGCCGCCGCCCGCCGCGCCACCGAAGAAGTGCCAAGCATTCCTCGCGACGGCGACGGCCCCGTGTTCAAGGAGCCGTGGCAGGCGCAGGCCTTCGCCATGGCGCTGGCGCTGCACGAGCGCGGCGTTTTCACCTGGCCGGAATGGGCGGCGACACTGTCGGACGAGATCAAGCGCGCGCAGGCCGCGGGCGATCCCGACACCGGCGAGACGTACTATATGCACTGGCTGGCGGCGCTGGAGCGGCTGGTCGCCGAGAAGGGCGTCGCCTCGCGCGACACCCTGCACGAATATCGCCATGCCTGGGAGCACGCCTGCGATCGCACGCCGCACGGCAAGCCGATCGAATTAACGCCCGCCGATTTCCATCACTAAGGTGCGCATCAGTTCGGCCGCCGGCATTTCGCGCGCCCGCGTCACGCCGCGCCCCGCCCATAGCGAGATGTAATCAGGCAAGCCCTTCTTGCCGGACTCCGTGCGCATGGCGCGCGTGAGATCGTTCTGCTGGCGGAACGGCAGCACCGCCACGCCGTCGCATTCGTCGATGAACAGATTGCGCAGGCCGCGGGCGGCGCGACCGGAATAAACGCGCGTGATCACGGTCGTATCCTTGCGCGCGCGCAAGGCCTGCCGGTAAGGCTCGGGAATGCCGCTCTCCGGGCACAGCAAAAAAGCGGTGCCGAACTGCGCCGCCTGCGCGCCGGCATCGAAGGCGCGCTTGACGTCGGCGCCGTCCATCAGGCCACCGGACGCGAACACAGGCAGCTTCGTCGCAGAAGCAATGGCGCGGGTGAGGTCGAGCGTCGGCACCATCGATTCTTCCGCGCTGCGCAGAAAGGTGCCGCGATGGGCACCGGCTTCCTCGCCCTGCGCCACGATGGCATCGACGCCGGCCTCGGCCAGCGCCCGGCCCTCTTCCAAAGTCGTCGCGGTGCCGCAGGTCGGGATGCCGGCCTTGCACAGCCGCGCCAGCGCATCGGCCGACGGAATGCCGAAAGTGAAAGAGAACAGCGCCGGCTTCGCTTCGATCACCGCGGTGAGTTGATCGTCGAATGGCGAGGCCGGATTGGGCGGCAGCACCGGCGGCGCGAGGCCAAGCCGTTCATGCGCTCTCGCCACCACCGCGAGCATCGGCGCCGGCTCGACGACGCGATCCGGCTCATAACCGCCGGCGAACAGATTGAGCGCAATGGGTTTGTCCGTCAGCGCGCGGATGTCCTTGACGGCGTCGAGGATCTGCTGCGGCGACAAATAAGCCGCGCCGAAGGAGCCGAGCCCGCCGGCATTCGACACCGCCGCGACCAGCGCCGGGGACCCGGCCCCGCCGGCCATGGGCCCGAGCACCACGGGATGACCGACACCGATGCTGCGCAGAAATTCACCCGGCATGAGGCTCTCCCTGTTTCGCGCAAACTAGTGGCGCGGCGCGCAGCCTGCCATTCTTGTTCGACGATGGCAGCCTCAAAAATGCGCGAGGGGAAGATTGACCTGCGTCAAACCCCGATCATGCGCTCGCTCACCATGTAGCCGGTGAGCAGCAGCACGCCGAAGGCGACGATGGCAACGGCGGCGGCCGCCTCAAGACCACGCAGCAGCAACAGGCCGCCGCCGGCTTTCGACGCCGCGATCTTGCCGGCGACGCCGCGGGCCGCGACCGCCAGCATGGCAATGGCGGAGACGGTGATGGCGGTGCCGAGACCCATGACGAAGGTCGAGGCGATGCCGATCCAGAATATGCCCTGCGCCAGCGCAAAGACGAGGACGATGATCGCGCCCGAACAGGGCCGCAGACCGACGGCGACCACGGCGGCAAGGCCGCGGCGCAGCCAGTGTTTGCCGGTCAGTTCGCGCGGCTCCGGCGCATGAGCATGACCCCAGGCATGACCATCGTCGTGGTCGTGGTGGTGACCGTGGGAACACGCTTCGGAATGCACATGCGCGGGGTGATGGTGGTCATGATCGTGCCCGTGATCGTGATGATGGTCATGGCCGTGCGAGTGACCATGCGCGTGGGCATGAGCGAGTTGCGGCGCCTGCTGCGGCACCAGAAGCTTCAGGAAAGCCCGGCCCTTGACCCAAACCAGCCGCAGCCCGATCAGCACGATCAAGCCGTAGCTGACGATCTCGACGAAGCGCACGGTGTCGCCCATGACCTTCGACGTCGCGCCCAGCAGCACCGCGGCCACCGCCACGATGACCACCGCGGTCACCGCCTGCAGCACGGCCGAGATGAAGGAGAGCACAATGCCGCGCTTCCAGGTTTCATTGTTGGCAACGAGATAGGACGAGATCACCGCCTTGCCGTGGCCGGGACCGGCGGCATGGAAGATGCCGTAGGCGAAAGAGATGCCCATCAGGCCGAAGGCCGCGGTGCCGTCGGCCTTGGAGGCGCGGATCGCACCCGACAGCATGCGGTAGAACTCGGCCTGCTTCATCAGGATCCAGCCCGTGAAGCCATCGAGCGACTGCGGCGCCGGGCCCGCCGACGCGCCGAACGGCGCGGCGGATGCCGCATCGATGAGGCCGGCGACGGCCAGAACGATCGCGAGAAGCAAAAGCGATTGCGTGAGGGCAGAGCGCCGCGCGAACCATGTCATGGAAGGTTTCCCCGGATCGCCGCCCCGCGATCGATCAGATTCGGCTCAAGGACAGTGAACGAGAATTCTGTTGGCGAACTCGGCGCCGATGGCCATGCTGACATTGGGCTGATCGACGGGTATCTGGCTGAGCGCCTTGCCTTCGGCGAAGGTCATTTCGCGCGGCAGCACGACATCGAGCTTGCAGTGCGCCGGCGCATCGACAAGCTTCGCCGGGTTCTGCTTGGCAAACGAGAAATCGACGAAGATCGTCGGATCGTAAACCTCGACCTGCAACTCCCTGGTCTTCACCGGATGCTCGAAGGGCAGCGTCAGGTGCAAGGTCAGCACCGCGTCCTTCCATTCGAGATAATAGCCGGGGGCGGGCTCCTTGAGCTTCACCTTCTTGCCGTCGACCTTCACGTAGGTGAAGTAGTCGTATTCCTTCAGCGACTCGACATTGACCTGCGCCAGCGGCTGCAGCTCCTCGCGGGTGAACTCGCCTTTGACCTTGCTCTCATAACCCTGCGTGGCGAAGGCCGAGAACATGTCATCGAAGGCCCAGGCGTGGCGGATGCCGGTGATGGTGCCGTCCGGCGCGTAAACGAGCTCGGTCTGCATCGTCACCCAGACATGCGGGTGGGCGCGCGCCGGCTCGGCGACAATAATCATGCCGTAAACGGCGGCCAGTGCGGCAAGAAAGCGGGAGCCGGTCATGTGGTTCCTGTCAGACCCGAACAAGGCGCCACCATTAGCACAGTCTGCGGCGGAAACGGGGCGGCGGCCAAAACACGGCTAACGGCGGGCGTTGGCATCGCAGGCGGTCTCGCAGGTGCCCTTGTCCGCCGTCTCGACCTGAACGGTGCAATGGCCGATGCCGAAACGGTGCTCCAGCTCATGGGCAAGCCTGTGCAGGAAGGCGTCGCCGGGATGGCCGGCCGGCGTGACGAGATGCGCCGTCAACGCGTTCTCGGTGGTGCTCATGGCCCAGATGTGCAGATCGTGAACGCCCTGCACCTCGGGCAGACCTTGGAGATAGCCGCGCACGACGGTGGGGTCGATTTCGCGCGGCGCGGCGTTGAGCGCGAGGCGCAGCGAGTCACGCAAAAGCCGCCAGGTGCCGACCAGGATCACGGCGGAAATCAGCAGGCTCACTGCGGGGTCGAGCCATTGCCAGCCGGTCAGCCAGATGCCGAAACCAGCGGCGATGACCGCGACCGACACGGCGGCGTCCGCCACCATATGCAGGAAAGCGCCGTGCATGTTGAGATCGGACTTGCTGCCGTGGCTCAACATCCAGGCGGAGGCGCCGTTGACGACGACGCCGAGCGCGGCCAGCAACATCACCGTGCCGCTCGCCACCGGCTGCGGCGCCGCGAAGCGTTCGATCGCCTCATAGCCGATGACGGCCACGGCTGCGACCAGCAACAGGCCATTGGCCAGCGCCGCGAGGATCGAGGCGGCGCCCAATTGATAAGTATAGCCACTCGACGGACGCCAGCGTGCAACCGCGAAGGCGACCCAGGCCAGTATCAGGCCCATGACGTCGCTGAGATTGTGACCGGCGTCGGCGATCAGCGCGAGCGAATTGGCCCACAGGCCGAAGCCGAACTGCGCTGCGACCAGCGCAACGTTGAGAGCGGTGGCGATCGCGAAGGTGCGGCCGAAATTGGTCGGCGCATGATGATGCCCGCCAATACCGTGGCTGTGAGAATGGGTGTGATCGTGGGAATGCGAATGGTCGTGCGGCATGCGACAGAAATAGCGCGGCGGCCAATGGATACTAGAACGTAATAGTGTGACAGATCTGTCGGGTGGGCTGAGCAACGCGAAGCTCACCAGCAAGTGCCACGGTGGGCTCGGCGCTACGCGTCTTAGCCCACCCTACGCACCTCATCACACCCCCGCCGCGCCGCCGTCGGCGCGTGGATCATGGCCGCCTTCGCAAGTACCATCCGGATGCAGCACCACGGCGCCGGCATGACCCATGGTGTCGGAATAGTCGGCGTCCAGCACGTCGACATCGTGGCCCGCCGACATCAGCCGGTCGACAAGCCGCTCATCGAAGCGCTTTTCCAATCGCAAATTCATGTGTGACGAACCCCAGGTACGCCCCAGCAGCCAGCGCGGCGCATCGAGCGCGCGCTCGAGCGGCTGTTTGTATGTGACATGGCGCGTGAACAGCGCGCTCTGCGTCTGCGGCTGGCCCTCGCCGCCCATGGTGCCATAGGCCATGACCCGGCCATCCTTGAGGACCGCGAGCGCGGGATTGAGCGTGTGGAACGGACGGCGGCCGGGCGCGAGCGCGTTGAGCGCGCGCTCGTCGAGCGAGAAACTGGCGCCGCGGTTCTGCATCAGCACGCCGGTCTTCGGCAGCACGACGCCGGAGCCGAACTCCCAGTAGATCGACTGGATGTAGGAGACGACAAGACCGGACGCATCCGCCGCGCCCATCCAGATGGTGTCACCGCGCGCCGAGGGATCGGGCCACGGCGCAGCTTTCTTCGGATCGATCTTCGCCGCCTCGCCATCGAGGAACGCCGCGTCGAGAAACCGCGACAGCGGACCGTCAATGCGATCGGGATCGGTGACGACGCGATCGCGCACCAGAAAGGCGCGCTTGGTGGCTTCGATCAGGCCGTGGATATGCGCGAAGCTTTCGCCATCGCCGATGCGCAGACGATCGTACAAAGCGAGGATGATAAGCGAGGCAAGGCCCTGGGTCGGCGCCGGCGTATTGTAAAGCGTACCGGCGCTGACATTGACGCTCAAGGGGTCGGTGACGAAGGCTTCGTATTTCGTCAGATCCTCGCGCGTCACCGGCGAACCGATACGCTCGAGGTCGGCGGCCATCTCGCGGCCGACATCGCCGCGATAGAAATCGGCAAGACCGGCATTGGCAAGATGATCGAGCGTCGCGGCCAAAGCCGGTTGCTTCATGGTCGCGCCTTCGTCCGGCGCCTTGCCGTCGACGAGGAAGGCCTCGCCGAAGCCGGGCACCTTTTCCAGCTCGGCAAACTTGTCGCGCGTCAAGGCCCCCTGGCTGCGCGTCACCTTGTAGCCCTCGCGCGCATGCCTGATCGCGGCGGACAGCAACAGATCGAGCGGCAGCCTGCCGCGATGCGCGCGCGCCGCGTCGAACGCCCGTTGCCAGCCGGCGATGGCGCCCGGCACGGTGAGCGCGGCGCCCGGCCCGCGCGTCGGCATCTCGTGATGACCGGCATCGCGATAGAAACGGACGGTCGCCTTCGCCCCGGCGCGCCCGGCGCCCATGATGGCGCGCACGCGGCCATTCGGTTCGCGGATCAGCCAGAAGCCGTCGCCGCCGATGTGGTTCATGTGCGGATAGACGGCGGCAACCGACGCCGCCATGGCGATCATCGCCTCGATGGCGTTGCCGCCTTCGGCGAGAATGGCGCGGCCATCCTCGGCGGCGGCGGCATGCGGCGCGGCGACGACCCCGCGACGATGGCCGGCGGTGTGGAGATTAGTCATTCTCTATCATTCCGGGGCGCGAGTGAAACGAGCGAACCCGGAATCCAATACTCACAGACCGGGGTTATGGATTCCGGGCCCGGCCCTGCGGGCCGCCCCGGAATGACGTCAAGCCGCCGCCTCATCAAGCCCCCGCTTCTTCAAGAGCGCGTCGACCGACGGCAGCTTGCCGCGGAAGGCCTTGTAGGCCTCCGCGGGGTCGCGGAGATTGCCGGCGCTGTAGATGAAATCGTGCAGGCGCTTGGCGGTGGCGGCGTCGAAGGCGTTGCCGGTTTCCTCGAAGGCTTCGAAGGCGTCGGCATCGAGCACCTCCGACCACATATACGAGTAATAGCCGGCAGCGTAGCCATCGCCGGAGAACAGATGACCGAAGTGCGGCAGGCGGTGCCGCATCACGATCTCGGCCGGCATCTGAAGGGCGGCAAGGCGATCCTTCTCGAACTGCGTGACGTCGAGCGTGTCTGCAATGCCCTTGTCGTGAATGTCGAGATCGACCAGCGCGCAGGACGTATATTCGACGGTGGCGAAGCCCTGATTGAAGGTGCGCGTCGCCAGCACCTTGTCGAGCAGCGCCTTCGGCATTGGCGCGCCGGTCTTGGCGTGGCGCGCATATTTCTCAAGGATCGCCGGCACTTCCAGCCAGTGCTCGTAAAGCTGCGACGGCAGTTCGACGAAGTCGCGCGCCACCGCGGTGCCCGACAAGGTCGGGTAGGTCACGTTCGACAACAGGCCGTGCAGGCCGTGGCCGAATTCGTGAAACAAAGTGCGCGCGTCGTCGAACGACAACAGCGCCGGCTCACCCGCCGCCGGTTTGGAAAAATTGCAGACATTGAGGATGACCGGCCGGGTGTCGCCGGTGAGGCGCTGCTGGTCGCGCAGCGAGGTCATCCACGCGCCGGAATGCTTCGACGGCCGGGCGAAGTAATCGCCGATGAACAGGCCGACATGCTTTCCGGCGGCGTCGCTCACCTTCCAGGCGCGAGCGTCGGGGTGATAGAGCGGCACCGTCACGGGCTTGAAGGTAACGCCGAAGAGGCGCGTCGCGGTTTCGAACGCCGCCTCGATCATCTTGTCGAGCTGGAAATACGGTTTGATCTCGGACTCATCCAGATCGTATTTCGCCTTGCGCAGCTTCTCCGCGTAATAGCGCCAGTCATGCGGCGCCAGTTTGAAATTGCCGCCCTCGGCCGCAATCATCTCCTGCAGCGCATCGCGCTCGCGGCCGGCTCTGGCGCGGGCGCGGCCCCAGACGTTGTTCAGCAGGTCGCGCGCCGCTTCCGGCGTTTTCGCCATCGTGTCTTCGAGGCGGTAGTCGGCGAAAGAGGCAAAGCCGAGCAAACGCGCACGCTCGTCGCGCAGCTTCACCATCTCGGCGATCACGGCGCGGTTGTCGGTCGCGCCGCCATTCTCGCCGCGCCTGATCCAGGCATCGAACACCTTCTCGCGCAGATCGCGGCGTGACGAAAACTGCAGAAAACCCTCGCAGGACGAGCGCAGCAGCGTGATGGCGTATTTGCCGGGATGGCCGCGATCCGCCGCCGCCGCGCCGGCCGCGGCGCGGGCGAAATCCGGCAGTCCGGCGAGATCGGCCTCCTCCAGGATCAGCGCCCAGGATTTCTCGTCGGCGAGCACGTTCTGGCCGAACTGGGTGCCGAGCGAGGCGAGCCGCTCGTTGATGGCGGCGAGGCGGTCCTGCTTGTCCTTGTCGAGCGCGCCACCGGCGCGGACGAAGCGCGAATGAGTGCGGTCGAGCAAACGGGCCTGCTCATCGTTCAGGCCGAGCGTGTCGCGGCGGGCATAGAGGTCGGCGATACGCGCATAAAGCTGGGCATTGAGGTACAGCGCGCTGGAATGGCGCGCGAGCAGCGGCGAGATATCGCGCTCAATGGCCTCGATTTCGTCGCCGGTATCGGCGCCAGCCTTGACGAAGAACACATTGGCGACCTTGTCGAGGTCGCGGCCGCTTTTCTCCAGCGCCTCGATGGTGTTGGCGAAAGTCGGCGCGGCCTTGTCGGCGGCAATTGTCGCGATCTCGGCGCGGTGGCGCTCGAGCGCGGCATCGAAGGCCGGGCGAAAATGTTCAGGCTTGAGGTCGTTGAAAGACGGCAGGCCGAAAGCCTGGGTCCAGTCGGCGAGCAGGGGATTCGTGGCGGTGTTTGTCATGCCCCTGATCTAGGACATGCGGGGCGCAAACTAAAGGTCCGGGGGGCGGGCGCGAAAACTGCTGAACCTGCCCGGCCCGACACAGAAAGGCCCCGAGCCTTGCGGCCGGGGCCTTTCCGGATCGTCGCGATGTCCTGCCTAACCGCGCGATCGGAGCTGCCCGTTGGGACGGGCAGCACTACATCAGGCAACCATCACTAGGCCGCTTTGGCGTTGATGCCGCGTTCGGCCAGCGCGGTGAGCTTGGCGTCGGCCGCCTTCTCCTCCTTGAGATTCTGCTCGAGGATGTTGGCGCAGTCGGCCCGGCCGAGTTGGCGCGCCCAGGCAATCAGAGTGCCGTAGCGGGTCATCTCATAATGTTCGACCGCCTGCCCCGCCGCGATCAAAGCGGCGTCCAGCCCCTTCTTGTCGTCGATCTCGCCGGCGATCTCGTTGGTTTCTTCGATGATGCCGTCAATCGCGGGACAGGCAACGCCTTCGGCCTTGGCACCGTGCATCTTGAAGACCTGTTCCAGTCGCACGACGTGGTTCTTGGTCTCGCCAAGATGCGCCTGCAGGCCCTGCTTGAGGCCGCCATCGGTCGCCTTCTCGATCATGTCGGGCAATGCCTTCAGAATCTGGTTCTCGGCGTAATAGATGTCCTTGAGCGTGTGAACGAACAAATCGTCCATCGTCTTGATGTCTTTGCTGAACAGGCCCATGGGGTCCTCCTTATTGAGATTGTTTGTGTGGAGCCGGCGCGCCCGGTTGTTCTGTTAATGCGTGAACCGCAGGCGCGTTCCTGTTCCGGCGCAAAAGCGCACAGCGGCGGGAACTCAGGCGCGCAAGGCGCGCAGCGCGTTGAAAATGACGGCGACGTCGATCACTTCCTGTAACAGCGCGCCCTCCACCGGCTGGAGATAACCGGCCGCGGCCGCAAGCATTGCGGCGAAGGACAGTCCGATACCGACGACGACGCTCTGCAGCGCGATCGCGCGCGAGCGGCGGGCGATACCGATCGCCGGCAGGATGCGATCGAGACGATCGACCAGCAGCACGACGTCGGCGGCTTCGGAACTCGCGGCGGCGCCGCGCGCGCCCATGGCAACGCCGAGATCGGCGGCAGCCAGCGCCGGCGCATCGTTAACGCCGTCGCCGATCATCATCACCGGGCCGTTCTTGCGTTCGGAGAGCACCACCAGCACCTTCTGGTCGGGCGTCAGGTCAGCGCGCACCAGATCGAGACGGAGACCGGCGCCGACGAAGCGGGCGACGTCCATGCGGTCGCCGGTCGCCAGCACGATACGTTCGATGCCCTGCTCGCGCAGGCGGCGCAGCAGATCCTCGGTTCCCTCGCGCACCCTGTCGGCGAGGACGATAACGCCGGCCGCCTTGCCGTCGACGGCGACCGCGACACCGACCGCGCCGGGCGGGCGGCTGCGGCTGAGTTTGCGCAGCTCGGCGTCGCCGACGCGATCAGCGACATATTGAAAGCCGCCGACCGAAACCAGCCGGCCGTCGACGCGGCCGCTGAGGCCGGCGCCGGGCGTATCCTCGACCGTGGTCGGAACCGACAAAGCCAGCCCCTGCTCGCGCGCGGCGGCGACCAGCGTTTCGGCAATGATGTGCTTGGAGGCCTGGTCGAGCGAGGCGGCAAGGCGCAGCAACTCGGACGGCGAAATGGCGTCGGCAACCCGGGTATCGACAATGTGCGCCGTGCCGACGGTCAGCGTCCCGGTCTTGTCGATGACCAAAGCCCGCACGCGGGCCAGCATCTCCAGCGCCTTGCCGCTCTTGATCAGGATGCCGCTCTTGGCGGCCCGCGAGATGCCGGCCATCAGCGCCACCGGCACGGCAAGGATCAGCGGGCACGGCGTTGCCACCACCAGCACCGCGACGACCCGGACCGGGTCGCCGGTGAGCCAGCCGGTCAGGCCAGCCAGCAGCACGGTGACGCCCAGGAACACCATGGCAAAGCGGTCGGCCATGCGGGCCATCGGCGCGCGCGAGCGCTGCGCCTCCTCGGCCAGCCGCACCACGCCGGCATAGGTCGAATCGGCGGCACGGTGGGACGCCATGAGGTCGAAGGCATCGCCGGCGTTGGTCGAACCGCTGAGCACGTCGTCGCCGGCGTTCAGGCGCACCGGCATGGCCTCGCCGGTCAGCGCCGACTGGTCGAGCACAGCAACGCCGTCGACGACGCGGCCGTCGACCGGGATCACGTCGCCGCGGCGGATCAGCAGGCGGTCGCCGGGCTCGAGGCGCTCGACCAGGACTTCCACCAGTGCACCGTCCGAGTGCAGCATGGCGCTGCGCGGCACCCGGGCCAGCAGCGCGGTCATCTCGCGCTGGGCGCGGCGCTCGGCGAAGTTTTCCAGGTACTGGCCGCCGGCATACATCAGGGCGACGATGGCGGCGGCCAGATGCTCGCCGATGGCCATGGCCGCCGACATCGACAGCGCGGCGACCACGTCGAGGCCGAAGTCGCCGCGCCGCAGCCCGCCGGCGATCTCGGCAACCAGCACCGCAAGCACCGGGGCGCTGCCGACGATCCAGAGCACGCTGGCCAGCGCCTCGTTGCCGGCAAAGCGCGCGGCGAGGCCGGCGACGAGCCCGATGACGGGCCAGGCTACCAAAAAAGGCCGCAAACGGCTGACAAACGATGGTGCAGGCATCCTTGGCGACATCGCGACAATCTGCCCCGCGGGCCCCGTTTTGCCCATGAGGCAAATCAATCCGCAGGGCCGCCGGGCCGGTTTGCGGGCTTGATCGGCGGGGCCATTTCGGAGAGATTGCGCCCGCTTAACAGGAGAATGAGATGGCTACTGGCCGCCGCATCAACTGGCTCAACGTATCGACCGTCGTCTCGGCGGCGATCCTGATCGGCGCCGAGGTGTTCGGAGCGGCCTTCGCCGGCTCCTGGGCGCTCGCTACCTTGTTCGATCTCGGCACGACCGGCCAGCGTATCCTCGACGGCGCCTTTGTGCTCGTCGGCCTCCTCGTGATGGCACGTTTCATCAACAACGCGCACCGCATCGAGCCTTTCACCAAGCGCGCCTGACGCGCCGCGCGACGCGGCGGCAAGCCTGGCTGCGGCGAAGCAGCGACGCATCCGAGAAAAGTTAAGGATGATTTGTCGCGCGGTGAAGAAATTCTCTTGCAACCGGGGCGAAAGGTGTTATTTCCACTCTTGCCCAATTTCGCACGTGCCTGTGGTCGTGTGTCAATCGGTAGGTAGCCGGACAAGAGGCCGGCCAGCCGCCTGAGGTGAGCGAGCTCCTTCTCCCACGGGAGAGAGTAAGTAGCCTCAAGTTTTCTGATTGGCAGCCGGAGGCGAAACCGGCGCACTCTGCTCTCCGCAGGGGACGCGACTTAAAGCAACGACGGAGCGGGCTTCTTTGGTCTCTGCTGGCCTTCCACCGCCAGCGACGGGTTACCGACGAGGCTTGTCCATCTTTGCCAACAGTGCGGCGGGGATCCCCCACCAATCTCACGGCAGCACCTAGCGGTTAAGAGCCTGCGGCACGGCTGCGTCCCCAAAGCGCACCTGCTCGAGGCTCCCAAACGCATCATCCGAGCGACAGACGTCGCTCCTTGAGCTGGGAGTTTGCGCCAATGACCGAGCGCATCCGTGAGTTTTTGCGCGACCGCCGCGAGCGCGGCATCGATGAAGGCCCCGTCCTGGTCGTTGACCTGGACGTGGTCAAGGACAACTACACCGCCTTCGCCAAGGCGTTGCCGGACACGCGCGTGTTCTACGCCGTGAAGGCAAACCCGGCGCCGGAAGTGCTGTCGCTACTCGCATCGATGGGCTCCTGCTTCGACACCGCCTCGGTCCAGGAGATCGAGATGGCGCTCGCGGCCGGTGCAACGCCCGACCGCATCTCGTTCGGCAACACGATCAAGAAGGAACGCGATATCGCGCGCGCCTACGCGCTCGGCATCCGCCTCTTCGCGATCGACTGCCAGGCCGAGGCCGACAAGGTTGCCCGTGCAGCCCCCGGCGCGAAGGTGTTCTGCCGCATCCTGTGCGACGGCGCCGGGGCCGAATGGCCGCTGTCGCGCAAGTTCGGTTGCGAGCCGGCGATGGCCGTGGACGTCCTCGAGCACGCCTTCAAGGCGGGCCTCGAGCCCTACGGCATCTCGTTCCATGTCGGTTCGCAGCAGCGCAACCAGCATGCCTGGGACCGTGCCCTCGCGCAGGCGGCGGCCGTGTTCAAGGAGTGCGGCGAGCGCGGCATCAACCTGTCGATGGTCAACCTGGGCGGCGGCTTCCCGACCAAGTACCTGAAGAACGTGCCGACGGTTCGCACCTACGGCAACGCCATCTTCAAGGCACTGCGGAAGCACTTCGGCAACCGCATCCCGGAGACGATCATCGAACCGGGCCGCGGCATGGTCGGCAATGCCGGCATGATCGAGACCGAAGTCGTCCTCGTCTCGAAGAAGAGCGAGGAAGACGACGTGCGCTGGGTCTACCTGGACATCGGCAAGTTCGGCGGTCTCGCCGAGACGATGGACGAGTCGATCCGCTACGCGATCAAGACGCCGCGGGACGCCGACGCGATGGCCCCGTGCGTGCTCGCCGGTCCGACGTGCGACTCGGCCGACGTGCTGTACGAGAAGCAGCCCTACCCGCTCCCGGTCAGCCTGGAGATCGGTGACAAGCTGCTGATCGAAGGCACCGGTGCCTACACGTCGACCTACTCGGCGGTGGCGTTCAACGGTTTGCCGCCGTTGAAGACGATCCACATCTGACGGCTCATACCGTCTGATTGTTAAGGGAGGCGGTTCTCCGCCTCCCCCTTTCCTCCGAACTTGAACTGACGGCGCTCTCGTCGCACGCGTTTGCGCGCGCCCGGGAGCGGGGAAGGAGTACGACCATGATCCAGATCCGCCACGAACGGCTTGCCGACTTCGATGCGCGCGAAGCGCTGCTCGACGCCGCCTTCGGCGAGACCCGCTATCGCAAGTCGTCGGAACGGCTGCGCGAAGACCGCCTGCCGGCCGAAGGCCTGTCCTTTATCGCCGCGGAAGGCCGCCGCGTGATCGGTACCGCACGGCTGTGGGACGTTTGCGTCGGCAACGGCAAGCGGGCGCTGCTGCTTGGGCCGGTGGCGGTGGCCGAAGACTGCCGGGCCAAGGGCCTCGGCGGCGCCATGGTGCGCCGCGCGATCCAGATGGCGCGCAAGCTGGGCCATGACGCCATCGTGCTGGTCGGCGACCCGGAATATTACGAGCGCTTCGGCTTCTCGGGCGAGAAGACCGCCGCGCTGTGGATGCCGGGGCCGTTCGAGCGGCGCCGCCTGCTCGGCCGCGAACTCACCGCCGGGGCGCTCGACGGCGCACGCGGCATGATCGCACCGGCCGGCCGTATGGCCCCGACGCCAGACCTCGACGTGCTGGTGGCGCAGGATGCCCGCGCCAACGGCTCGAAGGTCTTGCGTCTTCGCCGGGTCTCGCGCGCCGCCTAACCACAGAAGAAGGCCGTTCACGGCCTAACCTTGGGACGCTCCGCCACAGCGGGGCGTCCCTTCCGTTTGTCACACAGGGCGGCTATCACGACCTGATTATCTGGAGGAATTTCAACATGGCTGATTGGCCCGTTTACGCCACCATCACCGGCCCGATTGTCATGGTCGGCTTCGGCTCCATCGGCAAAGGCACGCTGCCGATGCTCGAGCGGCATTTCAAATTCGACAAGTCGCGCCTTGTCGTGCTCGATCCCAAGGACGAGGGCCGCAAAGCGCTGTGCGACAAGCACGGCGTGCGCTTCATCCAGAAGGGCCTGACCCGCGACAATTACCGCGAGATCCTGACGCCGCTGCTCACCGCGGGCGGCGGCCAGGGCTTCTGCGTCAATTTGTCGGTCGACACCGGCTCGGTCGACATCATGGAGCTGTGCAGCGAAATCGGCGCGCTCTACATCGACACCGTCAACGAACCGTGGCTCGGCTTCTACTTCGACAAATCGAAAGGCGCGGCCGCACGCTCCAACTACGCGCTGCGCGAGACCACGCTCGCCGCCAAGCGCGCGCGCAAGCCCGGCTCCACCACAGCCGTGTCGTGCTGCGGCGCCAATCCGGGCATGGTGTCGTTCTTCGCCAAGCAGGCGCTGCTCAATGTCGCGGCCGACCTCAAGCTCAACGTCCCCGAGCCGAAGACCAAGGCCGAATGGGCCGACCTGATGCGCCAGGCCGGCGTCAAGGGCATCCACATTGCTGAGCGCGACACGCAACGTTGCAGGACGCCCAAGGAAGCGGAAGTGTTCGTCAACACCTGGTCGGTCGAGGGCTTCCTGTCGGAAGGCATGCAGCCGGCCGAACTCGGCTGGGGCACGCACGAGAAGTGGATGCCGGCGAACGCCCATACGCACGAGACCGGCTGCGGCGCGGCGATCTATCTGATGCAGCCCGGCGCCAATACCCGCGTGCGCACCTGGTGCCCGACGCGCGGCGCGCAATACGGCTTCCTGGTCACGCACAACGAGTCGATTTCGATTTCGGACTATTTCACCGCGCGCGATGCGTCGGGCAAGGTGACGTACCGGCCGACCTGTCATTACGCCTATCACCCGGCGGACGACGCCGTGCTGTCGCTGCACGAACTATTCGGCTCGGGCAAGATGCAGGAGAAGCATCACATCCTCGAAGAGGACGAAATCGTCGACGGCATCGACGAGCTCGGCGTGCTGCTCTACGGCCACGGCAAGAACGCCTACTGGTTCGGCTCGCAGCTCTCTATCGAGGAGACGCGGGCGCTGGCGCCCTATCAGAACGCCACGGCGCTGCAGGTGACCTCGGCGATCATCGGCGGCATGGTATGGGCGCTGGAGCATCCGAACGAGGGCATCGTCGAGGCCGACGAGATGGACTTCCATCGCCTGTTGGAAATCCAGCTGCCTTATCTCGGGCCGGTGAAAGGCTATTACACCGACTGGACGCCGCTCGCGAGTCGTCCGGGGCTGTTCCCGGAAGACATCGACACGTCCGACCCGTGGCAGTTCAGGAACGTGCTGGTTGGGTGACGACATGCAAAAGGCGGCCTTCTGGCCGCCTTTCTGCTTCAAGCCTGTTTCATCACGTCCGCGACGAAATCGACGAAGGCCCGCACCTTGGCCGGCTGCTGGCGGCGTGAGGGAAATTCGACGTAGAGCGGAAAGTGCTCGCCGTTCCAGTCGGGAAACAGATCGACCAATTTTCCCTTGCGCAGACCGGGCGCGGCGAATTCCAGCACCTGGGCGATGCCGTGACCCTGCTCGCACAGAGTGAGCATGGTCTCGCCGTCGTCGAGCGTAAGACGCCCTTTCACCGTGACCTTCTCGACCCGACCCTTGCGGTGAAACTCCCAGGCGAACGGCCGCCCGCTTCCCGCATCGACGTAGTGAATGCATTCATGTGCGGCGAGTTCGCGCGGATGCGTCGGTCTGCCGTGGCGCTTCAGGTAAACAGGCGAGGCGCAGGTCACGACACGCGTGTCGGTAAGGCGCCGCACGATATGACCGGGCCGTTCCGGCTCGCCGAAACGCACGGCGACGTCGAAGCCATCGGCCACCAGGTCGCTCGCCACATCCTGTGCGGCGATGGAAAGTGACAAATCCGAATACTGCGCGAGGAAAGCGCTAAGCTGGTCCGCCAGCACCATGCGCAGCACCAGCGGATTGACGCTAACTCTCAGAGCGCCGCGCACCGCGGTCGCTGCGCGGCCGACGTCATTCACCGCTTCATCCAGCTCGGCGAACAGAGGCGCGGCGCGCTCGAAGAAGCGGCGGCCCTCATCGGTCAGCACTACGGCGCGGGCGTGACGCTCGAAAAGGCGCGCCCCGACGCGCTGTTCCAGCCGCGCGACCGCGCGCGACACACCGGATTGCGTCATGCCGAGCACGCTCGCCGCGCCGACAAAACTGCCGGACTGCACCACCGCCGCAACGACACCGATGCCGCTCAACAGCCGTCCGTCGAAGGTCAATTCCGCCTCCATGATCTTTAGTCATCTATGGAGTGACATTAATGCGCTGGAATCATGTCATGTCCAGGCGCATTTTCCGCCCAGAACAAACCCAACGGCAAAGGACTGAAGGCCATGACCACTCTCAACGGCAAAAAGATCGTTCTGCTCGGCGGAACGTCGGGCATCGGCCTCGCGACCGCGCAAGCCGCGGCGGCGGAAGGCGCAGAGATCGTCGTCGTCTCCAGCCGCAAGGAGAGCGTCGATCGCGCGCTCAAGGCACTGCCGGCCGGCGCGCGAGGCCACACCGCCGACCTCACCAACGAGGCAGAGTTGAAGGCGCTGTTCGAACGCATCGGCGATTTCGATCATCTTGTCTTTACCGCCGGCGAAAATCTCGCGCTAGCGGACCTCGACAAGACCGCGGTCGCCGAGGCGCAGGGTTTCTTCAAACTGCGGTTCTGGGGCGCCTTTACCGCGGCCAAATACGGCCACGCTCACATCCGCAAAGGTGGCTCGATCATGCTGACCACCGGCGTTGCCGGGGCGCGGCCGCAAAAGGGTTGGAGTATCGCGGCAAGTCTCTGCACGGCGATGGAGGGTTTGACGCGCGCGCTCGCGGTCGAACTGGCGCCGATCCGCGTCAACGCCGTGTCGCCGGGTGTCGTCAGGACGCCGCTGTGGGCTGGCATGAGCGAGGAAGACCGCGAAGCGCTGTATCGCAATGTCGGCGCCGCGTTGCCAGTCGGCCGCGTCGGCGAAGCCGAGGATGTCGCGCAGACCTATCTCTATCTGATGCGCAACGGCTTCGTCAGCGGACAGATCAGCATCGTCGATGGCGGCACGGTGCTGGTGTGACGCAGGTTCTTACAGCGTCAGCACCCGCGCATCGCCCTGCTCGGTGCCCATCGCAAGCACCTGCCCCTCCGGGCTCCAGCCGAGCGCGCTGACGGGCTGGCCATCGGCCTCGCGCGCGAGAATGAGCGCGCCGTCTTCGAGACGCACCATCAGGACCGTGCCATCGGCAAAGCCGGCCGCACAAACCGGCTGCTTCGGATGGCAAGCAACGCGGGTGCAGCGCGACGGCGATTGCGCGAACATGGTCGGCTGCTTGCCCATCGGGCCATCCTTGCCGTCGAAGGGCCAGAGAATGAGTTGCTCGGAGCCGGACGTCGCCAGGAGGCCGCCGTCATGCGTCCACGACACCGAGCGCACGCGCGCCGAATAGCCCGACATGCGCATGTGCTTGGCGTCGACGAGGCGCCAGCCGTGCAAGGTCGGCTCCTGCATGGTGGTGATGAGGAAGCGGCCGTCGGGGCTCAGCGTGACGCCGAGATGCGAGCCCTTCCACTCCAGCGCTTCCGGCTTGGCGCCCGCCGCGTTGGGAAACCACAGCGCTACCCCATTGTAGTGCGCGACCGCGAGGCGGAAGCCCTTGGGAAAGAAGGCGAGCCCACCGACGGTCGAGGCCGCCTGGAATTCGCGCAGTTCGCCCTTACCGGTCTTCACGTGCGCGATCTTGCCGGTGGACCACGCCACCGCGCCATCGGGTCCCAGCGCGACCTGATCGATCCAGCGCTTGCGCTCGTCGCTCGCCAGCACCTCGGTGTTGCCGTCGCGATCCGTCGCAACAAGTTTGCCGTCATCGCCGCCGGTGACGATGCGCAACGGGTCCGCGACGCTGGTCAGAATGCCGCCGTCATGCACGGCGACGCGCGTGCGCTTTTCGGCGGGCGCGAACAGCAGCGCCTCCTCGCCGAGCACAAAGACCGGCGTCTGGCGCAGGAAGTGCACGCCGATGATGGTCGAACCTTCGGCTTCGGAAACGATCCGCGCGCGGTCAGCAAGCGTGAGCATGGTGGAGGGAGGGTTGGTCATTTTTTCCGTCATTCCGGGGCGCCACGAAGTGGCGAGCCCGGAATCCATAGTCACAGACAGGGGTTATGGATTCCGGGTTCGCGGTCTAACGACCGCGCCCCGGAATGACCAGCAATTTTACGCCACGCAGCTCTCGAAACCCTTGCGGATCTTCTCTTCCGGCAAATGACGGCCGATGAAGACGGCGCGGCTGATGCGCTGCTCCCCATCCTTCCATTTGCGCTGGTGATCGCCATCCAGGATCATGTGGACGCCCTGAAACACGAAGCGCTCCTCATCGTCCTTGAACGACAGGATGCCCTTGCAGCGCAGGATGTCCTTGCCGTCGGTCTGCACCAATTCCTGAATCCACGGGAAGAACTTGTCCGGGTTGAGCGGCTTGTCCGATGACAGCGCGATCGATTGCATCTCTTCGTCGTGATAGTGCTTCAGCCCACCATGATGGTGATGATGGCCGTGGCCATGATCGTGGTGGTGATGATCATGATCGTGGTCGTGATCGTCGGCCTCGAGGAAGGCCGGCTCGATCTCGAGGATGCGGTCGAGGTCGAAGGCGTTGCGGCCGAGCACATCCTTGATATTCACCTGGGCGCGCTCGGTCCGATGCAGCGTGGCATAAGGATTGATGCCGCGAATGCGCGCCTCGACTTCGTCCAGTTCGGCCGGCGTCACGAGATCGGTCTTGTTGAGCACGATTACGTCGGCAAAGGCGATCTGGTTCTTGGCTTCCGGCGCATCCTTGAGGCGGTCCTTGAGCCACTTGGCATCGGCCACCGTGACCACGGCGTCGAGCTTGGTCTTGGCGCCGATATTCTCGTCCATGAAAAAGGTCTGGGCGACCGGCGCCGGATCGGCGAGGCCGGTGGTTTCGACGATGATGGCGTCGAATTTGCCCTTGCGGCGCATCAAGCCGTCGATGATGCGGACGAGGTCGCCGCGCACCGTGCAACAGATGCAGCCATTGTTCATCTCGAAGACTTCCTCGTCGGCGTCCACCACGAGGTCGTTGTCGATGCCGATCTCGCCGAACTCGTTGACGATGACGGCGAACTTCTGGCCGTGCGGCTCGGTCAGAATGCGGTTCAGCAGCGTGGTCTTGCCGGCGCCGAGATAGCCGGTGAGCACGGTGACAGGGATCTTGCCGGCCGGCGTGGCCGCGGAATTGGCGTCGGTCATGAGAAATGAGCTCCTTAGGGCGCACATATAAGGGCTCGCCGCCGGAGGTGCAAAAGCCCTCTTTAGGAGCTGAAATACAAAAAGGCCGCCCGAAGGCGGCCTTTTAGTCCGTCGAAACGACGGAATATCCGGCTTAGCGGCAGCGCACGTAGTGACGGCGGCCGTAACGGTCGTGGTAGTAGCAACGGCCCGGACGGGTCGCGTCCGCAATGATCGCACCGGCAGCAGCACCGACGAGACCACCGGCGACCGCACCGCCGACCGAATTCGTGGCCAGACCGCCGATCAGGGCGCCACCGCCGCCGCCGATGAGGGCGCCGCCGGCCATACGATCCTGCCGCGCGGTTTCGCAACCACCGAGTGCGAGGGCCAGGGCACTCACAACCAATACCTTCTTGAGCATGTTCTTTTCTCCCGGGATGTCCAATTGACGTACAAATCGTAACAGGCTGTCAGGATGACATTATGGCCCGCCCCGGTAATGCCCGAAAGCGTCCTAAGGTTCCGACCGGCCGTGCGCCGAACAGACGTCATACCGGCCGCTGATTAACGGATTTTGGCGTTAAATGCGAAGTTTGGACGGTATCAAACCACCCGCTGGCGCCGGAAGCCACAAGACTTCCCTACCAGCGTAGCAGAACGCGGCCCAGCAGCGCGCCAGCAATGGTCACGCCTGCGATGGCGATCGGATACCAGACAGCAACGAACAGCGGCGAATCGTCGGGACAATGGGTGGCGTAGAGCATAGCCGCCAGTCCGCTGGCGGCGAGACCGGCTACCGCACCCGCAACGGCGCCCGAGGCCGGCGCGCCGCGCCTGAGCACGACCATGAACGCCGCCAGGAGCGGCAGTGACATCAGCGGAATGGCGGTCAGGCAAACGCGCGAATTGGTACCCACCAGCCTGACGAGCCACTGGTTCGAGGGAACGGCGAGCAGCTCGGCAACAACCGTGACAAGCAACAGCGCCGGCGCCGCGGCAAGCGCCACGGTGCGCCATCCCCGCGCCGGCACCGGCCGGCCGATCTGCAGGACAAGAGCAAAGGCTGTCGCCGCCAGCAGGATCACTTCGACGATCTTGATGTCGAAACGCACCGTGGCCACCGCCCGGGCAATGTCGGCACGCGGACCGAGCACCAGCAGAAATCCGGCGGCGGACAGCACAAGGCCGACACCAAGCGCCCAGGCGAACTGAGCGCCCAGCGGTGATTGGGCCGTCGCGCGATCGGCCACCAAAGCCTGAACCAGATCGTCCGTCCGCATCTCAGTCCTGTCCCAGTTGTCTTGCCAGCGCCGCCAAGCCGCGATGCAACGCGACCCGGACGGCGCCCGCCGTCATCTTTAGCCGTTCCGCAGCCTCGCCGATCGAATGGCCTTCAACCGCAATCGCTTGCACCACCGTGCGCTGACCGGTCGGCAGCTTCGCCAGATGGCGCTCGACCTCGCCCGGCGAGGCCGACGGCTCCGGCGCCTCGGCCGCGAGCGTCTCGGAAAACTCGTCGATCGACAGATCGAACTTGCCGGTGCGCCGGCGCAACACATCGACAACCTTGTAGCGGGCGATGGCATGCACCCACGGCTCGATGGGACGTTCACTGTCCCAGGTATGCCGCTTCAGATGCACGGCCAGCAGCACCTCCTGAACCACATCCTCCACATCGGCAGCGGACCGCCCCGCGCGCAAAAGATGACGGCGGATCGGCGCGCGCAAAGCAGCCGCTATGGCCCGCAGCAGACGCTCGTAAGCCTCCGCATCGCCGGTATTGGCGGCGCGCATCAGGTCTGACCAGCCGGCGTCGCTCAAACCCGCTCCTTCATCGTCATTCGTAGGTTTCTGGCGTTTGTTACACGCCACATCGAAAAATTCGCATTCATAGCCGCCCAACACAAAAACGTGAGCGATGTAACGCCGGGGGTCCTGGCCGCGAAAGACGGGAAGTGAGCCGGGACACCTCCCGCGCCGCGATTCGTAAACGCCTCACAGGAAGGACCATCTTATGACAAAGAATGCCATCGCCGCCACGACGCTCGCTGGTTCGCTGGCCGCCGCCTTCGCGATGATCTCGGTCGCTTCGGCTGCGCCGGCCCCCGCCCAACCGAACGCCGACAAATGCTACGGCGTCTCGCTCGCCGGCAAGAACGACTGCGCCGCCGGCCCCGGCACCACCTGCGCCGGCACCTCCAAGGTCGACTATCAGGGCAATGCCTGGAAGTACGTCGCCAAGGGCACCTGCGCCGCGATGAAGACGCCGAAGGGCATGGGCTCGCTCATGCCGATCAAGAGCTGATCGGCCAACGGGAGGCGCGTCTCCCCGCGCGCCTCCCGCCTCATCATCCCAAGCGAGATCCGCCATGCCCAGCGCTTCCTCTCTCCCCGCCTCCGCCGGCGTCGGCTTCAAGCCGCAACACTTCGCCGACATACTGGCCGGCGACGCACCGATTGGATTCATCGAAGTCCACGCCGAGAACTACATGGGCGATGGCGGGCCGCCGCATGCGCAACTCAACACACTGAGTGAACACTTTGCACTTTCGGTGCACGGCGTCGGGCTATCGATCGGCGGCGACGGTCCGCTCGACCCCGCGCATCTCACACGGCTCAAGACCTTGTGCGACCGGCATCAGCCGCAGAGCTTCTCCGAGCATCTGGCCTGGTCGTCGCACGGCGAGTTTTTCTACAACGACCTGCTGCCGCTGCCCTACACGGAAGCGACGCTGGCGCGCGTCTGCGAGCATATCGATAGAGTGCAGAGCGCACTCGGCCGCGAAATGCTCCTGGAAAATCCATCGACCTACGTCACCTTCACCGACAGCACGATCCCGGAAACAGAATTTCTCGACGTCGTGGCGCGGCGCACCGGTTGCGGCCTGTTGCTCGACGTCAACAATGTCTTCGTCAGCGCCACAAATCACGGCACCGATCCAGCGGCCTATCTCGCCGCGTTTCCGCTCAGCCGCGTGAAGGAGATCCATCTCGGCGGTCATGACGCACAGAGCGACGACGCCGGCGCGCCGCTCCTCATCGACGCGCATGGCACGGCGGTCGCCGATCCGGTCTGGACCCTTTATGAGGCCGTCATCGCCCGCACCGGCCCCGTCGCAACCTTGATCGAATGGGACAACGACGTGCCGGCCTGGCCGGTGCTGGCAGACGAGGCACGCGCCGCCTCGCGCATTCTCGCACGCGCCGCGGCGCAGGAGGCGGCGTGATGACCGATACCTTCCAGACAGTTCAGGCACAGTTCGCCGGCGCACTGATCGATGCCGAGCGTGCGGTGCCGCCTGCCGTATCGTCGCATACCGCGCGCACGCCACAGAAGCGGTTCGCGGTCTACCGCAACAACGTTATCGTTGGTCTCAGCGAAGCCCTGCGCACGCAGTTTCCGGCAACAGAGCGGATCGTCGGCCGGGAATTCTTCGCGGCTCTGGCGCGCGTCTATATCGCCAGCGAACCGCCGCGTTCGCCGGTCATGATGAGCTATGGCCAACGATTTCCCGCATTCATCGAGAGGTTCGAGCCGGCCGCAACCCTTCCCTATCTCGCCGATGTGGCGCGGCTCGAATTCGCGCGCACGCAAGCCTATCACGCCGCGGACGCAGCGCCGCTCGACGCAACCGCATGGCAGAGTATCGATGCGGATGCGCTGGGCCAAGCGCGCGTTGGGCTCCATCCATCATTGCGCATTGTGCGTTCGGCCTTTCCGGTGGTGACAATCTGGTCGATGAACGCCGGCATCATCGAGCCGGCCTCGATCGAAGACTGCGATGCAGAGGATGCCGTGATTATCCGCCCGCACACCGACGTCGAAGTGCGCCGGCTGCCGCCCGGCGGCGCGGCGTTCCTCGACGGGCTGGCCGCCGATCTGCCGCTCGGCGCAGCGGCTGCAGCGGCGGCCGATGCCGACGTCGCCTTTGACCTGACCGTCAATCTCGCCGGGCTGATCGGCGCCGGATTGACGATTGAGCTTCGTCCCTCCGCGCCCGTGAAAGGCACCGCATCATGAGCCAGACCTTGATTGCAACTCCAAGACCCACATCGACCGCGCTGGTCAAGCGCGCCATCTCTTTGATGGAAGCCATCCCTTACTGGGTCGTCGCATTGATAACGCGGATCGCAATTGCCGGCGTGTTCTGGCAATCCGGCCAGACCAAGGTCGACGGCTTCCATGTTACGGAAAGTGCGATTGAATTGTTTCGCAGCGAGTATCGTCTGCCGCTGATTGATCCGGCTGTGGCGGCGCATCTGGCCGCGCTCGCCGAACACCTGTTTCCGGTGCTGCTGCTCATCGGTCTCGCAACGCGCTTCTCCGCGCTCGCGCTTCTCGGCATGACGTTGGTCATCCAGATCTTCGTATACCCGGATGCCTGGCCGACGCACGGCACCTGGGCGGCCTGCCTCCTGATGCTGATGACGCGCGGGCCGGGACTGGTGTCGCTCGACGCGCTGATTGCGCGCCGCCACCCCTAACCCTTCGTCGCTCGGGGAGCCGATAACCGCCCAAGAAAAAGGCGCCGCGTCAGCGGCGCCTCAATCCGGATCAAGACGCTCAAACAGATCGCCTCAGATCACTTTCACGGTCGCGCCGACCGGCACGCGCTCGTAAAGGTCGAGGATGTCCTGGTTGAACAGGCGGATGCAGCCGCTCGACACCGCGGTGCCGATGGTCTCCGGCTCGATGGTGCCGTGCAGGCGGAAATAGGTGTCCTTGCCGCCGCGGTAGAGATAGAGAGCGCGCGGACCGAGCGGGTTTTCCGGGCCGCCCTGCATGCCGCCGGCAAAGGCGCGGTAGCGCGGAATAGCCGACATCATGGACGCGGTCGGCGTCCAGTGCGGCCACTTCTCCTTGCGGCCGATGACAGCGGTGCCGCGGAAGTTCGCGCCCTCGCTGCGGCCGACACCGACGCCGTAGCGGATCGCACGGCCGCCATCCTGCACCAGGTAAAGCCGACGCTGCCCGATATTGACGACGACGGTGCCCGGCTTTTCGTTGCCGCTCCACGACACTTCCGTGCGCATCAGGCTCGGATCGACGTTTTCGACCGCGGAAATGGTGTGGCCACCATCGCTGACATAGCCATAGTTGGCGGTCATGCAGCCGGCGGCGAAAAGCGGCAAACCCAGGGTAAACGCGCGGCGGGAAAGGCGAACAGCGGATTCGGTCGTGATTTTCGGGCGATTCATGGGGCACTCTGATGATTTGCGCGCATATTGCTAACCATCGTCCCGCCATGCAACACGCCGAAGACGAAACCCACACCGGTGTGTCCCGAAAGTGACATCGCTTCCCGCGATTCAGCCGTTAATTCGGCAGCATCGGCGTCGTGCGGCGCTTTACCACGCCGCTTAACCAGCCCGACAGACTTTGAAACGCTTCGGCCCCGGGCCTTGGTAGTCTGTGGCCAGCCCGACAGATTAGTGATGCCGTTTGTCCGGGCCAGAGGCAGCCGGGCGGGAAACTGTCCGGCTGCCTCGCTAATTTGTGGCCCGTCCGGAGCCATCCTGAGCCCCGTCGGCCGCACGGCCAAAGTTTAACGGCCGTTTTTCAGGTTTGTTCACTCTTGCGGCCTAGTCTCGATCAGCCACGGGCGTCGCCCGGCGCGACGTTGTATTGTGTGGGGCCGGCCATGTCGTTATCCGCGATCGAGAACTTCCTGCAGAACGCGCGAGCCCAGATCTCGCAGCGGGACATCAACGAAAGCTATTTGCGGGCCCTGACCGAGATGACCCGCGAGATCAAACGGCTGGAAGACGAAGTCCGCCGCGTCCAGCGCGATGTGCGCGTGGGCCGCCGTTTCGGCTGATTTACTGGACTTTTCTCAAGTACGCTTACGCAGCTCGTAGCGCTCTTCCGCGACAATCTGGATCAGATCGCACCCGCATTCGTTGGCGAAGGCGCGCAAGGCCGCGCGCGCGAACGGGTCAGGCTCCCCGGGGGGAAATAGACCTCCGAACTGCGCATAAGGCAGATCGAAGATGTGCCCCGCCGGCATGTCCGCCAAGTAGCTCCTGAGCACGTCGCTGGTCAGTTTCGCCATGATTTCGATCCAATTGCCCGGCCGGGCACGGCCGTTAGAGGGCGTGATAACGCCCCTTAAGTCTCTGATCAAAGCCGGAAACCGGAGCATTCTCCTGCAAAGGCCCCGGCGGGCTTGCCAGAGGAAATGTTATAATATTACATCCTTCGCGAACCCACCCTCTGACATGACGAGTTTGCCCATGCACGCCCGATCCTTTGCTCCTTTCGCGGCTGTCTTCGCGTTGCTTGCGTTGCCCTTTGCGACGGCCCAGGCCCAGACCACCGCTTGGCCCCTGAAGGTGGTGGCGGCCGAGAACTTCTACGGCGGCATCGCCGCCCAGATCGGCGGCGCCCATGTCAGCGTCTCCAATATCATCGCCAATCCGGATCAGGACCCCCATTCCTTCGAGGCGACGCCCGGCCAGGTGCGCCAGGTGGCCGACGCCAAGATCGTGATTTTCAACGGCGGACACTACGACGAGTGGATGGAAAAGCTGCTGAAGGCCGCGCCGCGCAAGGACCGCCTCACGGTCAATGCCGCCGCGGTGGTGAAGGCCAAGCACGGCGGCAACCCGCATCTGTGGTACGCGCCGGCGACCATGCCGGCCGTCGCCAAGGCCATGGCCGCGGCCTTCACCAAGGCCGATGCCGCCCATGCCAGCGATTACGCCGCCAATCTCGACAAGGTGCTCGCCGAGCTGGAGCGCGTGACCCAGCGCGTCGGCCAGCTCCGCGAGAAGCACAAGGGCAAGCCCGTGACGGCGACCGAGCCGGTGTTCGGCCTGATGGCGGAGGCCCTTGGCCTCACCATGCGCAACGAGAAATTCCAGCTCGCACTGATGAATGAATCCGAGCCGAGCGCCCGCGACATTGCCGCTTTCGAGAGCGACCTCAAAGCCCGCAAGGTGAAGGTGCTGCTCTATAATTCGCAGGTGTCGGAAAAGCTAGCGCAGCGGCTGGTGGACATCGCCAATCAGTCGAAAGTGCCGGTCGTCGGCGTCACCGAGACCCAGCCGGCCGACAAGTCCTTCGTCGACTGGATGCTCGGCCAGCTCGACGCCCTCGACAAGGCGCTCGACACGCCCGGCGCGTGATAACGACTCCCCACCCCTGCTCCCCTTCGCCGCGAATTGCGGGAAGGCTCAGGGGTGAGGGCTCTTTGCGATTGAAATGCCGGTGCAGCGGTGACAGCTTCTCCCCCACCCCAGACCCCTCTCAGCCACGCGCAAGCGCGTGTGCGGTGAGGGGAAGACCACCGCATTCGCAGATTGCCATCGGATGACCACCAGCGCCGTCATCGAACTCGACCATGCCACCATCGCGATCGGCGGCCGCGCCGTGCTGCGCGAGGTGAGCTTTGCCATTGCGCCCGGCGAATTCATCGGCGTGCTGGGACCGAACGGCGCCGGCAAGACGACATTGATGCGCGCGATCCTCGGCCTGCTGCCGCCGGCGGGCGGCGTGCTCCGCGTGTTCGGCGCGCTCCCGGCGCGCGGCAATGCCACCATCGGCTATCTGCCGCAATTGCGCACCGTGCTGCCCGACCTGCGGATCCGCGGGCTCGATTACATCGCCAGTTCGCTCAACGGCGAACGCTGGGGCTTGCCGTCGCTGACCGCCGCCGACCGCAACGCCATCGAACAGACGCTGGACGCCGTCGGCGCCGCCGATCTGGCGCGGCGGCCGCTGTCCGACATGTCGGGCGGCGAACGGCAGCGGCTGCTGCTGGCGCAGGCGCTGATGGGCAACCCGAAACTGCTGCTGCTCGACGAGCCGCTGATCAGCCTCGACGCCCGGCATCAGGAAGTCGTCATCGAGGTGGTGCGCAAGATCGCGCGCGAACGCGGCATTACGGTTCTGTTCTCGGCGCATGAGCTCAACCAGTTGCTCGGCGCCATCGACAAGGTGCTCTATCTCGGCAACGGCCACGCCGCGCTCGGCACGGTGGACGAGGTCGTCACGGCGCCGGTGTTGTCGCAGCTCTACGACACCGAGATCGAGGTCGTGCGCGCCGCCGGCCATATCTTCGTGATGTCGCGCGGCCGCGACGTCGAGCGCGATGCGCATATGCACGATCACGGGCACGCGCACGACCACCACGGCCATCACCATTAAGGCAACGGCACAGTGTTCCAGTACGACTTCGTTATCAACGCCTTCATCGCCGCCGGCATCGTCGCCGTGGTGTCGGGCGTGACCGGTTACTTCCTGGTGATGCGCGGGCAGACCTTTGCCGGCCACGCGCTGTCGCATATCGGTTTTGCCGGCGCGACCGGCGCGGGTCTGATCGGCTTGTCGCCGCTGGCGGGCCTTGTCGGCTTCACGCTGATCGCCGGCGTCGCCATGGGGCTGATGGGCGAACGCCTCGCCAACCGCGACGTCGCCATCGGCGTGGTGCTGTCGCTGGCGCTCGGTTTCGGCATCCTGTTTCTCTATTACTATACGTCGTTCGCCACCCAGGCGACGGCGCTGCTGTTCGGCAACGTGCTTGCGGTCGATATGGAGATGATCCGGGCGCTGTCCGCGCTCGGCGCGGCGACACTCATCCTGCTCGCCATCATCATGCGGCCGCTGATCTTCGCCTCGTTGCAGCCTGAGCTTGCCGAAGCCAAGGGCGTGCCGCTGCGCTTCATCTCGACCGTGTTCCTGGCTTTGGTGGCGCTGGCCGTCGCGGCCTGCGCCCAGATCGTCGGCGTGCTGATGGTATTCACGCTGATGGTCGGGCCGGCGGCGGCGGCGCAGCGTCTGGTCAACGGCCTGTGGAGTGGGCTCGCGCTCGCTGCGGTAATCGCGCTGGCCGAGGCCTGGCTCGGCATCGTCATCGCCTACCACACTGACTGGCCGGTGAGCTTCTGCATCGCGCTGCTGAGCGCGACGATCTATTTCGCCGCGGCGATGCGGCCGGCGACGGATCGGCACGCTCACTAGGACAAAAGCAAACGGCCCCGCCGAAGCGGGGCCGTCACTGGGTCGATCAAAGGCGAACTCTCGGCGCCTTACATCTTGGCGCCGCGCTCCTTGAAGAACTTCACCGCACCCGGATGCCACGGAACCGGCGAGTTGTCCTTGATCTGGTTCTCGACCGAGAAGCTGCTGGCTTCCTTGTGAACGGCGACGAGATCGGCCTTCTTGTCCACGATCAGCTTGACGATGTTATAGGCATCCTGCTCCGACATCTTGTCGCCGGTGACGAGGATGTTCCACACCGCCGATGCCTTGTTGGCCTTGCCCTGGTTCGGATAAGTGCCGGCCTTGATGTCGACCGCCGCGTACAGGTTGTTGTACTTGTCGTTCATCTTCTTCACGACGTCGGAGTGATCGACGAGCTTCATCGTGACGCCCGGCGTGGCGCCGAGATCGGTCACGGCCGCGGTCGGCAGACCGCCGACCCAGAAGAAGGCGTCGATCTTGCGGTCCTTGATGGCGTTTACCGATTCCGCGACGCCGAGGCGCTCGCGCTTCATGTCCTTGTCCTTGTCCAGGCCGCCGGCCTCGATGACGCGGAACGCCATCACTTCGGTGGCGCTGCCCGGCGAACCGGTCGAGACGCGCTTGCCCTTGAGATCCGCAATCGAATTGATGCCGGTGCCATCGATCGTCACGACGTGCATGACGTTCGGATAGAGCACCATCAGCGTCTGCAAGTTGACCTTGCCGCTCTTGAACTTGTCTTCGCCCTTGAACGCATCGAGCGCGGCATCGGCCATCGAGAAGCCGATCTCGCTCTGGCCCGAGCCGATGAGCTTGAGGTTGTCGACCGAACCGCCGGTGACCTCGGCAGTCGCCTGCGTGTTGGGCAGATTCTTCGAGATCAGATTGGCGAGGCCGCCGCCGATCGGATAGTAGACGCCGCCCGTGCCGCCCGTGCCGATGGCGATGGTGCGCTGCTGCGCCGTTGCGCCCATTGAGAGCGATACCGTGGCCGCGGCCGCCAGTACGCCGACGAAAAACTTGTTCATCCGTATCCTCCGATTGCTGATTTTCAATGCCGGCCGGCTGATCCCGGCTTCTGCTGTCTATTGTGCCGCCTGAAGGCCGTTATTCCAACGCCTTTTTTGAGATGTCACGCGAGTGCAGCCGAAGGCCGCGGCCCCTTCCATTGCCAGAGCAACAGGGCCGCGCCCAAGGCGAGGCCAAATGGCGCCGGATGCGGAATGTCGGCGCCGATGACCTTTTCGATCCCCGCCTCCAGCAGGCTTGGGAACACCAGCAGCAGGCCGCAAATCGTGAACAGAATGCGCTCGACGACCGTGGTCGCGCGGAGCGCCCAGTTCTGCGCCGCCGCCGATAGCGCGCCGAGGCCGGCCGCGGTGACGAAGGTAATCCAGACGATGCTCCAGACCGTGCCGTCCTTCGGCATTTTCAGCAGGAGGCCGATGCCGAGCGGATCGAGCACGAAGACGAAGGGCACGAGGAAGGCCGGCAGCGTATATTTCCAGGCCTGCAACGTCGTCTTGTAGGGATCGCCACCGGTAATGGCCGCCGCCGCGAAAGGCGACAATGCGGTCGGTGGCGACACTTCCGAGAGCACGGCGTAATAGAAGATGAACATATGCGCGGCGTAGTCCGGCACGCCGAGCTTGGTCAACGCCGGCGCGGCGATGACCGCGCAGATGATGTAGGACGCCGTCACCGGCACGGCGAGACCGATGATCCAGACCACCAGCGACGTGTAGATCGCCGTCATCAGCAGGCTACCGCCGGCCATATCGATGACGATCGACGAGAATTTGAGACCAAGGCCGGTCAGCGTCACGACGCCGACGATGATGCCGGCCGCGGCGCAGGTTGTCGCCGCACTGAGCACGCCGATCGAGCCATCGGCAAGCGCGGAGGTCAGCTTCTTCGCGGAGGGCATCGCCTTCTGGCCACGCTCCGTCAACCCCGAGAAAGCAACCACGGCCATGACGATGAGAATGATCATCGGGAACCAGGCCTGAACCAAGCCTCCAATCGCCGAGGAGGAGAAATTCGGAATCATCTCCAGAACCACCGCAACGATGGCTGCCCCAAGCAGAGCCAGCAAAACGCGTTGCGGGCCGAGAGAGGTTTCCGGCGTCAGCGCGCTCATGCCGAAGGCAAGCACGGTGGCATAGAACACCGACAGCATCGGCGAGAAGCCGATCACCATAAAAATCACGACCCCGACCAGCGAGACGAAGTGGAAACCGTACCGCTTCGTCATCTGCCAGACGGTCATCTCCTGATTGAAGGCAACCTCGCGCGCGCCGAAGCGCAGCGCATCGAGTTCCACCATGAACAGCAGCGAGAGGTAGTAGAGACAGGTCGGGATGATCGCCATCCAGATAACATCGAGATAGCCGATCTTGAGAAATTCGGCGATCAGGAACGCGGCGGCGCCGAGGACCGGCGGCGAGATGATGGCGCCGAGGCCGCCTGCGGCAAGCAGGCCGCCGGCGGCATTCTTTTCGAAGCCGGCTTTCTTCAGCATCGGCCAGGCGACGGTGCCGATCATCACCGTGGTCGCGACGCCCGAGCCCGACGGGCCGCCAAGCAGGAACGACGAGGCGACAACCGCACGGCCGGCGCTCGACGGCTTGTTGCCCATGACACCGAGCGAAAAGTCGATGAAGAATTTTCCGGCGCCCGAATGCTGCAGGATGGCACCGTAGATCGTGAACATGATGATCAGCGATGCCGAGACGTCGACCGCGACGCCGAAAATGCCTTCGAGTGTGATGAAGAGATGACCGACGAGACGCGCGATGTCGAAGCCGCGATGCGTCCACGGCGGCGGCAGATGCGGGCCCAACATCGCATAGGCGATGAACAGGATCGCCACGATCGGCATGATCGGACCGGTGGTGCGGCGCGCGGCTTCAAGGACGAGCAGAATGAAGATGCCGCCCATGATGACATCCATCCGGTCGGGCACCGTGGCGCGGTCGGTGAAGTCTTCGCCGCCCCACAGCGCATAGAGGATGATGACGATGCCGGCGAGCGCGGGAATGATGTCGAACCACTGCAGCCGGTTGCGGAAACGATCCGCCATCGGGAACAGCATGAAGCTGAGCAGCAGAACGAAAGCGACGTGGATGTAGCGCAGCGGCTGCGTCGGAACGATATCGTAGGCTGCGTAGAGGTGGAACAGGGTCATCGTGATCGCGATGGCGATCACCGCGGTGCCGACCCAGCCGGTCAGGCGGTTCCCCGCGCCTTCTTCCTGCTGGACGTATTCTTCGGCTTTGCGCAGACCCTCAGCGGAAATGCTGTCATCGGCTACGGCAGATTTTGGATCCGCTGTCATCGTCCCCCCTCAAGTTCACTTCGACCGGCGGGCTTTGTGCCTTCGAGCCGATCGTTCCGACCGCCCATATCACGTTTGCCGACAGGGCAAAACCTCCGGGACGTTGCATCGCAAAACGGGAAAAGGCGCTGCCACAAAATGCGGCAGCGCCCGATCATTAAACTAAAGGCGCAGATGCAACGCTAGGTGTCAGGCCAGCACATCATTATCGATGCCGGCCGGAGCGCCCACATAGTGCTGCGGCACGAGGTCAAGCGGCTCGGCGGCCGGCGCCAGCGGTGCGAAGTCACGATTGCCGCCAACGTCGTTGACGCTGGGGGCTTCGACCGGCCGCTCAAGGCGGCGCGAGGAGCCTTCGAACACGACGTTCGGCTCGATACTGAGCGACTTGTTGTAGACCTCGCCCTCGATGCGGGCGCTGCCCTGAAGCTTCACGGTGTTGCCTTGGATCGTGCCCTTGAAGGAACCCTGCACGATGGCGTCGAGCGCAGTGACATTGCCTTCGACATAGGCGCCCTCGCCGACAATGAGATGCGCGGCGTGGATATCGCCGAGCACGCGGCCGAACACCTGAACGGCGCCGGCGCAAACGACATTGCCGGTCACCAGCATGCCGGGACCGAATGTGGTGACGATATCGGGCTGCGCCTTGGAAGCGGAACCCAGGCGGGCCTCGGCGGCCGAATAATCCTTGGACATGAAGCTCACGACATCACCTTGCTGGTTGGCGTTCCCGTATCCCGCGCAAAAATACCGCGCCCTTTGAACCGGGCCAGCGCAAAGCCGATTCATCACTAATGCGGGCCGCATTAACTTAACGGCCGTCGATTGGCGCAGGCGAACTTGATTAAAGCGCCGCCGAAACGCTTAATGTCGGAATGCGGAGCCCTGTTGTAACCAAGGCGAAAGCCACCCAGACGGCGCGGGACAAGGCCATCGAGGCCGCGGTCAGCCAGTTCATGAAGTCGATCGATCACGCCACGCGGCGCGAGATCGAGAAGCGCCTGCGCAAGGCGCTTGCCGACGGCGTTGTTAAGCCGGGCGACAGCATCACCGCCGGCATGGGCCTCAAAAGTCCGGACGCCGATCTCGACGTCGCGGTGTTCGGCAAGATCAAGCTGTAGCGCCCGAACTACTCCGCCGGCACCGCCGCCGCCGGCACGCGCGCTGTCGCCGGCTGCCGCGACAGCACGAACAGGAAGCCCGACACGATCAGGTAAGCGAGCGCGATCTGCGGCTGCACGCCGAAGCCTTTGCCGATTCCGATGGCTTCGCCGTGCATGAAGCCGAAATAGGTCAGCACCGCGCCGGCCAGCGCGAAACCCGCCGCATTGGCGAACTTCTTGTCGATGACGAAGACGCCGATGGCGCCCAGCACCAGGCCGACCAGGATCGAACCGCCGCCCATCAGCTCAAGGCCGTGGGCGAGCACGCCGTTCTGCGCCATCTTGCCGACGAAGTCCGGCGCGTGCTGTGCACCAAAATTCATGCCGGCGGCGCCGAGCGCGCCGGAGAGCAGCACGGTCGCCCAGGCGGCCAGATGCGGCGTGGTGGCGAGCGCGATCGCCGGCGCATGCTCGCGCGGCGTCGTCTGGAACGCCTGCGCGCAGATCAGCATGCCGATGTAGAGAAGGATCGGCGAGATCGCGACTACCGGCACGATGGCGAGCATCAGCGAGATGACGCCGAACCACGACAGCACGATCACCATCAGCCCGGTCGCCGCCGAATAGCCGATGCGGCCGCCCATCGCCTTCCAGCCGGGATGGCCGATATAGACGGCGTTGATGAACGGATTGCCCATCAGGCAGCCGATCAGGCTGACGACGCCGTCGGCGGTGAGCACACGGGTGGTCGGGTATTCGTCGCCCGCCGCTTCCGCGCTTTCGACGTTATCCATCGCCTCGACCAGATCGTAGATGCCGTAGGGAATCGCGGTGACGAGGATAACGGCGAGATACTCGAAGCCGGAGAAGACGTGGCCGAAGGCCGGCAGCGGCACCGAGAAGCCGAAGTTCGAGAACGCCGCCTTGACGCCCGCAACATTGACGCCGCCGATGTCGAGGCCGAACAGGGTCGAACCCCAGGCGATCACCATGCCGACGCCGATGGCGACAAGGCCGGCGGGAATGCCTTTCGGGTACTTGTAACCGCCGAACCAGCTCACCAGAATGATGGCGAAGCAGGTCAGACCGATCACCGGCGTCATGAACATTTCCAGCGCCGGGCGCATCGAGATGAAGGCGATGGAAACGCCGGCGAGCGTGCCAAGCAGCGCCGCGCGCGGTGTGATCTTGCGGATGACCGGAGCGATGAAGCCGCCGATCATCAGGATGAAGCTCTGGAAGAACACCCAGACGAGACCCGCCTCCCAGCCCTTGATCGGATCGCCGGTCGAAATCGTGATCGGCAGCATGATCACGAAGGTGACGATGAACATGTGCGGCACGCTGATGCCCGAAGGCAGCGCGCAAACGTCGGAGCGTCCGGTCTTCTTCGCCAGGCTGTAGGCGAGCCAGGCGTAGTAGAATGTCGACAGGCACATCATCAGGCCCATCGCCGGCAGGATGCGGCCGAACACGATGGCGTCCGGCATCTTCAGCACAAAGCGCAACAGGCCGGTGAGCACCAGCATGTTGACCAGAATGTTGGTGCCGAAGCCGAAGAAGGCATTCCAGTCGCCGGGCGTCCACAGCGCCGGTGTCGTCTTGGTCGTGACCATGTTCATTGCTCCCCGTTGCCTTACGCCGCCATCGCCTGCAGCAATTGCCGCGAACCCGTAACCCAGCCGAAGATGCCGCCCTGCGCCTTGATCATGGCGAGGCCGGCCGCATGAAATTCCGGAAAATAGGACGCGCAGCAGTCCGCCAGCACGATGCAGCGGTAGCCGCGGTCATTGGCCTCGCGAACCGTGGTGTTGACGCAGACTTCGGTGGTGACACCGGCGACCAGCAAATTCTCGATGCCGCGATTGGACAGGATCAGCCCGAGATTGGTGGCGTAGAAAGCGCCCTTGCCCGGCTTGTCGACCACCGGCTCGCCGGCGATCGGATAAAGCGCGTCGATGATGTCGTGGCCGGCTTCGCCCTGGATGAGGATACGGCCCATGGGTCCCGGATCCCCGATGCGTTTCGACGGCGAGCCGCGCTCGACCTTGGCCGGCGGCGCGTCGTGCATGTCAGGCGCGTGGCCTTCGCGGGTATGGATGACGAGAATGCCGGCCGCGCGCGCGGCGTCGAGCACCGCCTTGCACGGTGCCACAGCGGCATTGAGCAGCGACACGTCGTTGCCAAGCGTCTCGCCGAAGCCGCCCGGCTCCATAAAGTCGCGCTGCATGTCGATAATGATCAGCGCGGTACGCGCAAGATCGATGTCGATCGGCGCGGGTTCAGCGGCAATGCGGGTGACCAATGGCTTTCCCTCCCTCGGGGAAAACGACGCCTTGGTTCAACCTCAGCAAGCCGCGTGCCAATCGGTACACAATCGAAAATTACTGCCCGGCAATTGGTCAGACCGACCAATTTGACAAAAAATCCATCGGCTTAACAGCAGGATTGTGCCTGCCGATCAAACAGGCAGCGCTCGGCCGGATCGTATAATGGCAGCCAAAAATTAGGCGATGACGCGCAAAGCCGCGCCGCCGCACTTGTCGTCTACTCCGCCGGCATGCCCTGCTTGGCCAGCCGCCGCGCGGCGCGGCGTTCGCGCCAGCGGTCACGTTTCGCGGCGAGATTGGCGATGGCCATCAGCGCCGCCGGCGTCACGATCAGCGTCAGCACCGTGGCAAAGCCGAGGCCGAACACGATCGCCGTCGACAGGCTGATCCACCACTGCGTCGCCGGGGCGCCGACCGTGATATTGCGATGGACGAATTCGAGGTTGACGCCAAAGGCAATGGGCAACACGCCAAGGATCGCCGTCACCGCGGTGAGCACCACCGGGCGCGCACGCTCGCGGCAGGTCTCCAGGATGGCCTCATAGGCCTCCTGCCCTTCGCGGCGCAGCCGGTCGTAGGTGTCGATCAGAACGATGTTGTTGTTCACGATGACGCCGGCATTGGCGATGATGCCGATGCCGGTCATCACCACGCCGAATGGCTGGCCCATGATCATGAGCCCGAGCAGCACGCCGATGGTTGAGAGCAGCACGGCCGACAGCACCAGCCCGACCGAAATAAAGCGATTGAACTGCGCCAGCAGGATCGCGAAGATCAGGAACAGCGCGGTACCGAAGGCCTTGCCGAGGAAGGCGCCGGCCTTGTCGCGCTCTTCGTCCTCGCCCTTGAGCTTGAAGATGACGCCATCGCCGAGATTCATCTTGCCGAGCGTGTCGACAATGTTCTTCTGCACCACCGCGTTCTGTACACCGTCGGCGATGTTCGACGACACCGTCATGACGCGATTGCCGTTGACGCGGTTGATGTAGCCGACGCGCTGCGCCGGCACGCGCTCGACGAAGTTGCCGATCGGCACGTAGCCGGCCGGAGTCTGCACGCGCAGTTCGTCGATCTGATCGAGGCTGCGGCGGTCTTCCGGGAAGCGGACGATGATGTCGACCGCCTTGTCGTTGTCCGACGGGCGATATTCGGTGACCTTCACGCCGTTGGTGACAAGCTGCACGGCGTTGCCGACCGCGGTCAGCCCGGCGCCATACTTTGCCGCCTCGGTCTTGTTGACGTTGATCTTCCAGTCGATGCCCGGCAGCGGCAGGCCGTCGTCGAGGTCGCGAATCTCCGGCATCGCCGCCAGCGCTTCGGCGACCTTCTTGGCCGCGGCCGGTAACTTGGCCGGATCGAGCGCGGCAAGCTGCACCTGAACCGGCTTGCCGGTCGGCGGACCGCCGCGCGGCGCCGTCACCTCGACAAGCACGCCCGGGATCGACTGCGTGCGTTCGCGGATCTGATCCATGATCACATGGGCCGGCGGGCGCTTCTGCCAGTCGGAAAACTCGTACTGAATGACACCGATCGTATCCTCGGTGATTTCGCTGGAGCCGCGCGGCTGCTCGCCGACGCGAGTGTAGACGGTCTGAAGGCCGTCGGTGGCGAGCACGGTCTTCTCGACCTGCGCCAACGTCTTGTCCTTCTCATCGAGCGACAGGTTGCCGCGCGCATGGACAATCACCTGGCCGTAGTCCGGCTCCACGTTAGGGAAGAACTCGACGCCGTTGCCGAGCTTGCCGTAAGCGCCGATCACCGCGACCAGCAGGCCAACGGCGAGACCCAGAATGAGCACCGGCCGGTGCAGCGCGAAACGCACCGTCCTCATATAAGGCCCTGTGTCGGAAGCGCGGTCGTCATGCGGCACCGGAGAGGCTCGCCCCAGCAGCGCACCGAGAGTCGGCGTGAAGAACAGTGCCACCGCCAGCGACGCCGAGAGCGTCGCGATCAGCGTGATCGGCATGTATTTCATGAACTCGCCGACAATGCCCGGCCAGAACAGCAGCGGCGAGAACGCCGCAACGCGGGTCGCGGTCGCCGCGATCACCGGGCCCGACATGCGCACCGCCGCCTGGGCGTAGGCTTCTTTCGGCGCCATGCCTTCCGACATGCGGCGCTCGGCGTATTCCGAGACGATGATGGCGTCGTCGACCAGCATACCCACCGCCAGGATCAGCGAGAACAGAACGACGATATTGACGGTCAGCCCCGCCAACTGAAGGCCGAGCACGCCGGCGAGGAACGATGCCGGAATGGCGATGCCGATGAACAGCGAAGCACGGAAGCCAAGCGCAAACAGGATAATGACAGCGACCAGCAGCACGCCGGTGGCCACCGAGTTCTGCAGGTCGGCCAGCATCTGCCGGATGATCTTGGATTTGTCCTGCGTGAAGCCGACCTCGACGCCTTCCGGCCAGGTCTTCTGCATCACGGCAACCTGCTTCTTCACCGCATCGACGGTCTCGATGAGGTTGGCGCCGGTACGCTTCGACACTTCGATAGCCATGGCCGGCCGGCCGTTGACGCGGGTCACCGAGGTCGCGTCCTTGAAGGTCGGACGAACGGTCGCGATGTCCCCGAGAGCCACCGACGCGCCGGCGGTCGAGGCGATCGGGATATTGAGCATGTCCTGCGGACGCTCGATCAGACCGGGCACCTTGACGGCGAAGCGGCCGGTCGCGCTTTCCAGCGCGCCTGCGGCAATCAGGCTGTTGGACTGCTGGGTCACCTGAATGAGCTGATCGATCGAAATGCCGTAACTCTTCATCAGCATCGGCTCGGCGACGACTTCGACGGCTTCGTCGCGCGCGCCGCGCAGCTCCGCCTTGAGCACGCCGGGCTGCTGCTCGATCTGGTTCTTGGCCTCGCGCGCGATGCGCAACAGCGTGCGCTCCGGAACGTTGCCGGCCAGCGTCACAATCAGCACCGGATAGAGCGACAGATTGACTTCCTGCACGGAAGGCTCGTCGGCGTCGCGCGGCAGATCGCGCTTGGCCTGATCGACCTTGGCGCGCACGTCGGCAAGCGCCGCATCGGAATTGAAGCCGGCTTCGAATTCGAGCAGCACATAGCCGCCGCCCTCATAGCCGGTGGCGCGCATTTCCTTGACGCTAGTCACCGACTTGAGCTGGGTTTCGACCGGGCGGATCAGCAGGCGCTCGGCGTCTTCCGGGCTGATGCCCCGCTGCGTCAGCTGCACATAGATGATCGGCACCTTGACGTCGGGCTCGGCCTCTTTCGGGATGGTCTGATAGGCAATGAGCCCCGCGACCAGCAGAAAGGCCAGCGTCGCCAAGGTCAGGCGCGCATGGGAGATGGCGTAATTGATCAAACCGGTCATTGTTGAATTCGCCCGTCGAGCCTACTTCGCCGCCGCTTCGGCGGAGACCGCCGACGCATTGACCTTCTGACCTTCGCGCACGAAATCCTGGCCGCGCACGATGACCCGCGCGCCATCGGCAATGCCCGACAGCCACATCGTGTCCTGCATGTCTTCGACGATCTTCACCGGCACGAACTGCACCTTCTGTTCGGCATCGACGATACGGACACCGATGTCGCCGGAGGACGCAATGGTGAGCGCCGAGCGCGGCACCTGCGTCGCCGGCTCCGGCTGCAGCGACACCGCGACTTCGGCGGTGATGCCGTCGGGGATTGTGCCCTGCGCATTGTCCATCTCGACCTCGACGCGATAGGTACGCGTCGTCGCGCTGGCCGACTTGGCCACATAACGCACGCGGCCGGTGGCGGTCACGCCGGTGATCAGCTTCACCGCAGCCGGCTCGCCGACCTTGACGCCGGCGAGCTTGCGCTCGGAGACTTCGACGACCGCCAGCATGGGATCCAGCGCCACGAGGGTCGCAATCTCCTTGCCGGCCATCGAGAACGCCGCGCCGCCGACTTCCGCCGGCACGTCGGTGATGACGCCCGCCCAAGGGGCACGCACGACACTGCGCTCGAGTTCGGCGCGGGCCGCGCTGAGCGAGGCTTCTGCCGCCTTGAATTGCGATTCCAGATTGACCATGTCGAGCTTGGGCAGCGCGCCGCTTTGGATCAGCGTGCGCTTGGCATCGAGCTCGGCCCGGCGTTGCTCGACCAGTGCTTCGGCCTGCGCCAGTTGCGCCTTGCGCGCGTCGTCGGACAATACAGCGACGATTTCGTCCTTTTGGACATGCTGGCCACGCTTGATGCGCAGCTCGGTCAAGGTGCCGCCAGTGCGCGCCGTGATGGCGACCTTACGGTCGGCTTCGGTACGGCCCGACAAAGTCAGCTTCGGCGCATGCTGCTCGATCTTGGCCGGCACGACGGAGACGCGAAACAGCGGCTGCTGTTTGGCTTCCCCGGGACGCACGGCCGCCTCGCCCTGCGCACCTTCATGCGGCACCAGATAACCGGACGCGATCCAGAGCACCGCGGCTGCGACGATGCCGACAGCAGTAATACGGCTTGATTTCATCATGACTTGATACCGTTTCTCGCTTCATTGCCGCCCGCCGCGTTCGTCGGTGCCAGCAGCCCGTGCACCATCCTGAGAACGAGGGGCAGCGAATTTTCCGCGCTGAATTTCGGGTCGACCGAACGCCGCCACGACATGCCATCGCCGATGGCGAGCAACAGGCTGGCGATTGAATCGACGTCGAGGTCGCTGCGGATCTCACCGCGCTCGGCGGCGCGCGCGAGCATCGCGGCCATACGCTCGCGAACCTCGTTCTCGATGGTCTGGTAGAGTTTCGAGATTTCGGGATGACGCCGGCTCTCTGCCATGATCTCGGCGCAGATCGAGACCTCGTCGTCGGTGCGATCGACAAGGTGATATTGCGCCAGCCCCGCGAGCGCCTCGAAGAAGTCGGGCGCGTCATTGACCTGGTTGAAACTGTCGACCGCGTCGGCCCGATTGCGCTCGCAGATACCGGCGATCAGCGCCTCTTTCGACGGAAAATAACGATAGAGATTGCCGGGACTCATCTCCGCCTCGGCGCAAATGTCCTGCATCGAGGCCCGATGAAATCCCGAACGGGCGAAGCAGCGCTCGGCTGCGTCGAGAATTTCTGCGCGGCGATCCGATTGCCGCTGCGGATTTGGATGGCGCATGACTTGTCCGAATTGACCGTTGCGAAACCGCCTGCCGCGAAGGTGAACCGGGCGAATGGCCCCGCCAGCCCCGTCCCGCGGGCAGAAGCCCCCACAGATTGCACTGCACTTAAATGAGAATGAACGTTCACTCTATAAAGAGCGGGCTACCAGCCGTCAAGCCGGACGAGATCGCACGGCCTGTCCGCAACCAGACCAGGCAACGCCGCGCGCGGACATTGACCGGCTCGTGGCCGGCTCATAATTTGAAATCGATGGGGATGGGGTCCCCCGATAACCGCCAAAACGGCTGATGACTCCTGCCAGATCAAACAACGTGCGGCGCCCGATGGCGCGCGCGGGTGGCAGGATTAGGCCGTTTCAGGCGGTCTTTTGTTGCCCGGTGCACAGAAGAGAAGGTGAAACATGCTCTATGCGATCGTTTTTCTCGGCGGCGGGCTCGGCGCGGCGCTGCGGCACGGCGTCAATGTCGGAACCGCCCGGCTCTTCGGGACATCGTTTCCCTTCGGCACCCTGACGGTCAACATCGTCGGCTGCCTCGTCATGGGCCTGCTGACCGGCTATTTCGCCTTCAAAGGTGACACGTCGCAGCACTGGCGGCTGTTTCTGACCACCGGCATCCTCGGCGGTTTCACGACGTTTTCAGCCTTTTCTCTCGATGTGGCCGCGCTCTACGAGCGCGGCGAAGTGGCCATGACGGCGGTCTATGTCCTCGCCTCGGTGATTGTTTCCATTGCCGCGGTCTTCAGCGGGCTTGCGCTGATGCGCAGCCTGACGTGATGTTGGGTCGCGTTGAGCCTCCGGACCGGCCGTGGTATTTTTGCCTTAAATCGGGTGCAAATGGCACCCAACACCAGTTACGGACGACGCTTTCGGGGAGAAACGCCGTGTTGAGAGTTGCAGTCGCAGGATTGATGGTGGCCGGTTTGCTGGCCGGGATGTGGTCGCAGCCGGCGCTGGCGCAGGGGCGTAAGCCCTTCCATGCCATGTCCAACGATGAAAAGAACGACGTAAAGACCGCCGAGAGCGTGGATGCGCAGTATCGCAATGCGCTGGCGCGAACCAGCAAAGGCGATGCCAAGCCGGTACAGGTCGATCCTTGGTCGAACATGCGCGGCGCCGAAACATCGCCTGCCAAGAAAAAGTAGCGGGTTTAGTCCGGCGCTTACCAGCGATAGCGCGGTCCCCAATAGGGGCCGAAATAGTGCCGGCGATAATACGGCCCGTAATAGACCGGCGGCGGCGGTGCCGCGTAATAGATCGGCGGCTCCTCGACATAATAGCGCGGCCGCGATATGCGCCGCGGCGGCACCCGGCCCGAGAAGTCGATGGCGGTTTCGATGGCGAAACCGCTTTTCTCCTGCCAGGTCACGGCGCACCACCCGCCGGTGCAATCCCCAACGTCGATGAGGCTGCCGCTCGGAATCTTGCCGAGAATGTCTTTATCCGTGCCGGGTCCCGACCGCAGATTGACGGTCGACGGCACGTAAGCGGGCTTGGCCAGCGCCGGTCCCGCAGTCACGGCCAGCACAAGGCCGGCGGCGATCGCCATGAATGCACGCATTACCATCGATCCGTTTTCTGTCAGTCCCAGACCGTCATCGCGGACATCATACCATGTCATCCCCCGAAAGCGGCAGCATCGCGGCATTCGAAAGCCGGGCCGGCCGCGCTTGCAGGCCCCTTGGTCCTATGAGAGAAGGCGGCCATGTCAGAGACTGAAAACAACACCCCGCCGCCCGCCGCCGACACACTGCCCGACCGGCTGTCAACCGATCCGCGCAGCCCCTATTTCAACGCCGACATTTTGGCGCGCGACATTGGCATCCGCTTCAAGGGTGTCGAGAAGACCAATGTCGAGGAATATTGCGTCAGCGAAGGCTGGGTCCGCGTCGCTGCCGGCAAGGCACTCGACCGTTACGGCCAGCCGCTGACCATCAAGCTCACCGGGACGGTCGAGCCGTATTTCCGCAACAAGGCCTAAAGTCCGGCGAACTGCAGTGGGCCCCGGAGCGCGCTGATGAACGACGAGCTCGCCAGTTCCGAGATTGCCCGGCTGGAAGAGCGCATTGACGAACTTCGCCAGGCCATTGATCGCTGCGACAAGCTCGCCTGGGCCGCGAAAGTCGCCATCGCCGGCGGCGCCCTGTGGTTTGTGCTGGCGCTTGTGAACGTCCTCATCTTCTCGGCAACCGGATTTACCGGCGCGCTGGCCGCGCTCTTGGGCGGCTTCGTGCTGCTCGGCTCCAACCAGACGACGCGCAACGAAACCGAAGCGGCGCTTCACGCCGCCGACGAGCGGCGCCGGGCGCTGATCGACACCATGCAGCTCAGGCTGGTTGAAGAATCCGACACCACAATCCACTGAAGCCCGCGCCGAGTGGTTAATGCGGATTGATAAAATTGAGGCGATCGCTTCCCGAATAATTTAACGGCCGCATTGCAGTATCCCCGCCATGGTGACGAGACGTGGGAGACTGCAGCAGTGATCCGGATTCCAATCAAAAACGGCGATATCGACGCGGCGCTCGACAAGTTCAAAGCAGCCAAAAAAGAGCAGAATCAGAAGTTCGACGAGCAGGTTGCCGCCTTCTTCGCGCCTAAAGGACAGGACGAGCCTGAGCAGAAGAAGCCGGCCAAAGCGCCGAGCTACCAGAGCATTCTGACGCGCTCGCGCCGCATGGGCTGACGCGCAACGCGAAGCCTGACAACAGCGCCAGCGATAAAAAATGCCCCGCTCAGCGGGGCATTTTTCGTTTCCGGTATTGCGGCAAGAGGCCGGCCCTGCGCCCTACTCCGCCGCTTCCATCCGCGGCCGCACGGCCTCGACCTTGGCGGCGCAGAACTTGAACTCGGGAATCTTGCCGAACGGATCGAGCTTCGGATTGGTCAAAAGGTTCGCCGCCGCTTCGACATACGCGAAGGGGATGAACACGACGCCGTCCGGCACCGCATCGTCCTGCCGCGCCTGCAACTCGACCTCGCCGCGGCGGGTCGAGACGCGCACCATATCGCCGGGCTCGATGCCCAGCTTCTCGATGGTGCCGCGCGACAGCTGCGCGATCGCAGTCGGCTCGATCGCGTCGAGCACCTTGGTGCGGCGAGTCATCGAGCCGGTGTGCCAATGCTCGAGCTGGCGGCCGGTGGAGAGAATGAACGGATAGTCGTGATCCGGCACCTCGTCCGGCGGCTGCAGCTTCGTCGCGACCAGTTTGGCGAAGCCACCCGGGCGGGGGAATCCGGCATCAAACACGACGTCGCGGCCCGGTACATCCGGCCCATCGACCGGATAGGTCACGGCGTGCTGACGCTCGACGCGCTCCCAGGTGATGTTGGCGAGCGCCGGCATCAGCGACGCCATCTCGGTGAAGACCTCGCCGACATGCTTGTAATTCCAGCCGCAGCCGAGGCGGTTGGCGATGTCCTGGATGATCCAGAGATCCTGACGCGCATCGCCCGGCAGCGGCACGGCGGCACGGCCCATCTGCACCTGACGGTTGGTGTTGGTAACGGTGCCGTCCTTCTCCGGCCAGCCCGAGGCCGGCAAAACGACGTCGGCGTAGACGGCGGTCTCGGTGAGGAACAGGTCCTGCACCACCAGATGTTCGAGATCCGCGAGCGCCTGACGCGCGTGATTGAGATCGGGATCGGACATCGCCGGGTTCTCACCCTCGATATACATGCCCTTGATCTCGCCGGCATGGATCGCGTCCATGATCTCGACGACGGTCTTGCCGCGCTTCGGCGGCAGCTTGACGCCCCACGCGCTCTCGTACTGAGCGCGAATTTCCGGGTTCTCGACCGACTTGTAATCCGGGAAGAACATCGGAATGAGGCCGGCATCGGAGGCACCCTGCACGTTGTTCTGGCCGCGCAGCGGATGCAGCCCCGTGCCGGGACGGCCGATCTGGCCGGTGATGAGCGCCAGCGCGATCAGGCAGCGGGCATTATCGGTGCCGTGGGTGTGCTGGGAGACACCCATCCCCCAGAAAATAATCGCTGACTCGGCACGGGCGTAGGCGCGCGCGACTTCGCGTAAGGTGTCGGCGTCGATGCCGCAGATCGGCGCCATCTCTTCCGGCGTGAAGTCCTTGACGTTCTCCTTCCAGGCAGCGAAGCCCTCGACATAGGTCTGGATGTACTGCTCGTCATAGAGCTTCTCGGTCACAATCACATTGAGCATGGCGTTGAGCATTGCCACGTCGGTGCCGTTCTTGAACTGCATCATCTTCCAGGCATGGCGCTTCATCGCCGTGCCGCGCGGATCCATAATGACGAGCTTGGAGCCGCGCTTGGCGGCCTGCTTGAAATAGGTCGCTGCCACTGGATGGTTTTCGGTCGGGTTGGCTCCGATGACGATGATGACTTCCGAGTTCTTCACTTCGTTGAAGGTCGCTGACACCGCGGCCGAGCCGACACCTTCCAGCAGTGCCGACACCGACGAGGCGTGACAGAGCCGCGTACAGTGATCGACATTGTTGGTGCCGAAGCCGGTGCGCACCAACTTCTGGAATAGATAGGCTTCCTCATTCGAACCCTTGGCCGAGCCGAAGCCGGCCAGCGCGTCCGAGCCATCACGATCACGGATGGTCTTGAGGCCACCTGCAGCGCGGTCGAGCGCTTCTTCCCAGGTCGCTTCGCGGAAATGCGTCCAAGGATTGGATGGATCGATGAATTCGTGCGGGACTTTGGGCACGCCTTCCTTGCGAATCATCGGCTTAGTCAGGCGTTGCGGATTGTTGACGTAGTCAAAGCCGAAGCGGCCTTTGACGCAGAGCCGGTTCTCGTTGGCAGGACCGTTGCGGCCGCTGACCGAAACGATCTTGTCGTTCTTGATCTCGTAAGTGAGCTGACAGCCGACGCCGCAATAAGGACAGACCGAGTCCACCGTACGATCAGGGGCGCCGAGATAGACGTTGTTGTCGTCGACCATGGTCGAGGGCATCAGCGCGCCGGTTGGGCAGGCCTGCACGCATTCGCCGCAGGCGACGCAGGTCGAATTGCCCATCGGATCGTCGAAATCGAATACGATCTTTTCGTTGTGACCGCGGCCGGCCATGCCGATGACGTCGTTGACCTGCACTTCACGGCAGGCGCGGACGCAGAGATTACACTGAATGCAGGCGTCGAGATTGACCGCCATCGCCGGGTGGCTGCGGTCGGGCGCCGGCACGATAATCGCGTCGCGCCTGGGGAAGCGGCCTGCCTCAACGTTCTGACGCTTGGCGGTCTTCCAGAATTCGCTGTCGCGATCGTGTGCGACTTCCATCGCCGGCTGATCGGTGACCAGCAGCTCGGCGACCATCTTGCGCGCGGTCTGCGCGCGGTGGGTGTCGGTTTTGACCTTCATGCCCGGCGACGGCGTACGGATGCAAGACGCAGCGAGCACGCGCTCACCCTCGATCTCAACCATGCAGACACGGCAGTTGCCGTCGGCGCGGTAGCCGGGCTGTGGCGAGTAGCACAGATGTGGCAGCTTGATGTCGAGGCGGCGCGCGGCGTTGAAGATCGACTCGCCCGCGCGAATGTCGATCTCATGGCCGTCGATAAAGAAAGTGCTGGCCGGCTTGTCGGTCATGGCGCGAGGTCCTGAAGCGGCGTTTCGAGATCTTCGGGGAAATACGTGAGCACCGACAGAAGCGGATTGGGCGCGGCCTGGCCGAGACCGCAGATCGAGGCGTCGCGCATCAATGTCGACAATTCGGTCAGCAGACCGACGTTCCAGGGGCCATGTTCCATTAGCTTGACAGCCTTCTCGGTGCCGACGCGGCACGGCGTGCATTGGCCGCAGCTTTCATCCTCGAAGAACTTCATGAGGTTGAGCGCGACCGCCTTCATGTCGTCCTTGTCGGAAAGAATGACCACCGCATGCGAGCCGACAAAGCCGCCGTGCTTTTCGAAGGTGCCGAAATCGAGCGGATGTTCGGCGAATGACGCCGGAAAGATACCGCCCGAGGCGCCGCCGGGCAGGAAGCCCTTGAGCGTGTGGCCGCCCTGCATGCCTCCGCAATAATTCTCAATCAGTTCGCGGATCGTCGTGCCGGCCGGCGCAACTTTCACGCCGGGATTCTTCACGCGGCCTGACACCGAAAAGCTGCGGAAGCCGGTGCGCTCCGGCTTGCCCTGCGAGGCGAACCACTGTGGACCCTTCTCGATGATGTCGCGGATCCAGTACATGGTCTCCACGTTCTGCTCGAGCGTCGGACGGCCGAACAGGCCCTTCTGCGCGACATAAGGCGGGCGATGGCGCGGCAGGCCGCGCTTGCCCTCGATCGACTCGATCATCGCCGACTCTTCACCGCAAATGTAAGCACCGGCGCCGCGGCGCACATGCACCTTGGTGTGCGGCGACAGACCGGCAGCGGCAACCTTGCCGAGCTCCTCGATCAGCATCAGCCGGATCTCGGGATACTCGTCGCGTATGTAGAGATAAGTGTCGGCGGCTTCGACCACAAAGGCCGCGATCAGCATGCCTTCGATGAAACGGTGCGGATCGCGTTCGAGATAATAGCGGTCCTTGAACGTGCCCGGCTCGCCCTCGTCGCAGTTCACCGCGAACAGGCGCGGCGCCGGCTCGGAGCGCACCAGCGACCATTTTCGCCCGGTCGGGAAACCGGCGCCGCCCAGACCGCGCAAGCCGGCATCGCTGACGATCTTGACGAGTTCGTCGATCGTGCGTTTGCCCGCAGCTAGGTCTTTCAGCAGCGAATAGCCGCCCTTCTGCCGGTAGGTCGCGAGATCGGTCTCGGGATTCCAGGCATGGGGATGCGGATGCGCCTTCACCGCAGCGGCGATCTTGTCAGCCGTAGCGTTGAAGGTCTGCATGTGGCCGACGGCAACGGCGGGTGCATGATCGCAAGCGCCCATGCAGGGCGCGCGCACCACACGGACATCCTTGCCGAGCTTACCCGGCAGTTCGGTGAGCAGCTTGTCAGCGCCGGCCATACAGCACGACAATGAATCGCAAACGCGCACGGTGACCGGCGCCGGCGGTGCTTCGCCTTCCTTCACCACGTCGAAATGCGAATAGAAGGTCGCAACCTCGTAGACCTCGGCCTGAGCCATGCGCATCTCCTGCGCCAGCGCGGCAAGGTGCGGCGCGGAGATGTGGCCGTATTGATCCTGGATGAGATGCAGATGCTCGATGAGCAGATCGCGCCGCCGCGGCCGATCAATAAGTAGCGCCTGGACTTCGCTGAGGGCCCGCGGATCGACCTGACGCCCCTTCGGGGTACGCCGCGCCTTACGCCGACCGCCGTTGCCCGAACCTTGACCCGGACCAGGGCCATTCCCGCCCGTTTTCGGCGGATTATGGATATTCATCGTGTTCTCCCAGACGTCCTTTTTGAAGCCGTTCCAGAGAGTGGACAACCCCGTACCCGGCATGGGTTAATAGCTAAAAGCTATCGTGGGAGGGGCCATTGCCGCGGAAGTCTGATGTATCCACCCGAGACCCGTAACAAGATAAGCAACTGATTTAGAAGGATTATTCCTTTGATCGACAAGCTTGAGTTCCTGCTGGCGCTGGCACGGGAGAAGCACTTTGGCAGGGCCGCCGAATCCTGCGGTGTCACCCAGCCGACCTTGTCGGCCGGCGTTAAGCAGATCGAGGAGCAGATGGGCGTGCTGCTGGTCAAACGCGGCTCGCGATTCCAGGGCTTTACGCCGGAGGGCGAGCGCGTGCTGGAATGGGCGCGGCGCATCGTCGGCGACAGCCGGGCCATGCGCGAGGACATCAAGGCGCTGCGCCACGGCCTGACCGGACGGCTGCGCATCGCCGCGATCCCCACGGCGCTGCCTATGGTTGCCGCGCTTACAACACCCTTTCGCGAGCGGCACCCCAACGTGCAGTTCACAGTGCTGTCGCGAACGTCGGTCGAGATTCTCGACCTGCTGGAAAATCTCGAGATCGACGCCGGTATCACCTACATCGAGAACGAGCCGATTGGCCGCGTCAACATCGTGCCGCTCTATCAGGAGCACTACCGGCTGCTGACATCGGCCGATGCCCCGCTAGGCGATCGCACCAGCGTGACGTGGGCGGAGGTGGCGCAGGTGCCGCTGTGCCTGCTGACGCCCGACATGCAGAACCGCCGCATTATCGACCGACTTCTGAAAAGCGCCGGCAGTGAGTCGCGGCCCACGCTCGAGTCGAACTCGATGATCCTGTTATACAGCCATGTGCGCACCGGGCGCTGGGCAAGCGTGATGCCCGAGAAGATCGCGCAAACTCTCGGCCTCACCGAGACGATCCGCGCCATTCCGATCCTGGAACCAGACGCGGTGCAGACGATCGGCCTTGTCGTACCTCGGCGCGAGCCAATGACGCCGACAACGGCGGCGCTCGTTACCGAGGCCAAGCGTATTGCTCCGTCACTAGCGTAAGGTTTTTTTGAACGGGCCTACTTCTTCGCCGCCGTTTTGGCCGGCTTCTTGCGCGCCTTGCCTTTCGCGCGTTTGATGCCGTCCATGATCAATCCTTCGGCTTCGCGGGCATCGAGCCAGCGCACGATTGATACCCACTTGCCCTTTTCCAGATCCTTGTAGTGCTGGAAGAAGTGCGCAATCTGCTCGATCATCACATCGGGCAGATCGCGATAGCTGGTGACGCCTTTATAGAAAGGATGCAGCTTGTCCACCGGCACGGCGAGGATTTTCTCGTCGCCGCCGGCTTCGTCTTCCATCAGCAATGCGCCGACCGGACGCACGCGGATCACCGCACCCGGCACAACCGGCACCTGGGTGATCACCATGACGTCGCAGGGATCGCCGTCGTTCGACAATGTATGTGGGATGAATCCGTAATTACCCGGATAGAACATCGCCGTATGCAGAAATCGATCGACGAACAGCGCGCTCGAGGCCTTGTCGAACTCGTATTTGACCGGCACGCCGCCGAGCGGCACCTCGATCACGGCGTAGACGTCGTGCGGCGGATTGAGCCCGGTCGGTATCTTGTTAAGGTCCATGGCGAAGCCTTCATCGTCTGGCAAAAACGAAGGCTAGACCATTTGTCGTTAAGATGAAATTGCTGCGCTCCCCTCGCCCCGCACCGCGGGGCGAGGGGGAAGCCGCCTAGGTCACCTTCTCTTGCATGTGGCGGAACATGGCCTTCTTGGCCTCATCATCAAATTCTGTCTTGAATGCATGCCGGTCCTTGACGGCGACGGCGCGGGCCGCGGCCGGACGCGCGTTGATCTCGTCCATCAGGCGCTTGAGGTTCGGAAACTTGGCCCAATAGCTCTCACCGAGCGCCACCGGGATGAGCCGCGCCCAGCCCCACAGCGCCATGTCGATGATCGTGTAGGTATCGCCGACCATGTACTTCTGCTTACCCAGCCGCGCATCGATGATACCGTAATGCCGCTGCGCTTCGTACATATAGCGGTTGATGGCGTATTCGATCTTCTCGGGCGCGTAGTTGCGGAAGTGGACCGACTGGCCCGAATAAGGCCCGACGCCCGAAGCGATGAACATCAGCCAGGACAACAGCTCGCCACGCATCTTGTCGCCGGCCGGCGGCATGAACTTGCCGGTCTTCTCGCCGAGATAGAGCAGGATCGCGTTCGAATCGAACACCGTGACGTCGCCATCCACGATTGCCGGCACCTTGGCATTCGGATTGATTGCCAGAAATTCCGGCTTGTGCTGTTCGCCCCTCCGGGTGTCGACCGGGACCGCCTCATAGGGCAGACCGGCCTCCTCGAGGAACAGCGCCACTTTCATCGGATTTGGCGCGCCGGAATAATAGAACTTGAGCATCTTGCTTTTCCCTTGGGTGACCCGGTTTCAAATAGGCGCGCAGTCGATCATCCCGTCCGACCTGAGGCAAGCGGGATGGCCGCAAAAATACGTGAGGCAGGTCTGCCGTTTTCCGGGGGAAGAAAAACGGGCGGCCCGAAGGCCGCCCGTTGTGTTCAGTCACGATGAAATCGGCGGCGATGAGTAGCCGGCCCTAGAACAATCCGACGATCCGGCCATCGGCGCCGACATCGATGGTGTCCGCCGACGGCGTCTTCGGCAAACCCGGCATGGTCATGATTTCACCGCAGACGGCGACGATGAACTCGGCACCGGCGGAGAGACGCACTTCGCGGACCGGGATATTGAAGCCGGTAGGCGCGCCCTTGGCGTCCGGGTTGGTCGAGAACGAGTACTGCGTCTTGGCGATGCAGACTGGCAGCTTGCCGAAACCCATCTCTTCCCAGGTCTTGAGCTGATCCTTGACCGACTTGTCGGCGGTCGCATCGTCGGCGCGGTAGATTTCCTTGCAGATGGTGCGGATCTTCTCGAACAGCGGCATCTCGTCCGGGTAGAGGAATTTGAGGTTGGCCTTGCCCTCATCGATGGTCTTGACCACCGCCTTGGCCACGTCAGCCGCGCCCTCGCCGCCCATGGCCCAGTGATCGGCCATCAGCGCCTCAACACCAAGCGCCTTGCACTTCTCCTTGACCAGCTTGATTTCGTTATCGGTGTCAGCCGAGAAGCGGTTGATCGACACCACCGCCGGCAGTCCGAACTTCTTGAGGTTCTCGATGTGCCGCTGCAGGTTCGACATGCCGGCCTCGAGTGCCTTCAGATCTTCCTTCTTCAGGTCTTCCTTCTTGACCCCACCGTGCATCTTGAGCGCCCGGATGGTCGCGACGATAACGACGCAATCGGGCTTGAGTCCCGCCTTGCGGCATTTGATGTCAATGAACTTTTCGGCGCCAAGGTCGGCGCCGAAGCCGGCTTCGGTCACCACGTAATCGGCGAGCTTCAGGGCGGTCGCCGTCGCCGACACCGAGTTACAGCCGTGGGCGATGTTGGCGAAGGGGCCGCCATGGATGAAGGCCGGCGTGCCTTCGAGCGTCTGCACCATATTCGGAGCAATCGCGTCCTTGAGCAGCGCGGCCATCGCACCGTGAGCATTCAGTTCCTTGGCGCGCACCGGCTTACGCTCGCGCGTATAGCCCACGATGATGTTGCCGAGACGGGTCTTGAGGTCCTCGAGATCCTTGGCGAGGCAAAAGATCGCCATGACTTCGGACGCCACGGTGATGTCGAAGCCAGCCTCACGCGGATAGCCGTTGGCGACGCCGCCGAGCGAGCAGACGATTTCGCGCAGCGCGCGGTCGTTCATGTCGAGTACGCGGCGCCAGGCGACACGGCGCGTATCGATACCGAGCGAGTTACCCCAGTAGATGTGGTTATCGATCAGCGCCGAAAGCAGATTGTGCGCCGAGGTGATGGCGTGGAAGTCGCCGGTGAAATGGAGGTTGATATCCTCCATGGGGATCACCTGCGCATAACCGCCGCCGGCAGCGCCGCCTTTGACGCCGAAGCATGGGCCGAGCGACGGCTCGCGCAGCGCACACATCGCCTTCTTGCCGATGTGGTTGAGTGCGTCGGTGAGACCGACCGTGGTTGTAGTCTTGCCTTCGCCGGCTGGCGTCGGGTTGATAGCGGTGACGAGGATCAGCTTGCCGTTCGGCTTGTTGGCGAGCGACTTGATGTACTCCATCGATACCTTGGCCTTGTAGTGGCCATAGGGCTCGAGGTTGTCGATCGCGATACCGAGCCTTTCCTTGGCCACGTCGGCGATGCGACGTGGCTTGGCGGCCTGGGCGATTTCAATATCGGATTTCGGAGACTGGTGCTGCGAAGCAGGCATGGTGCGTTTCCAACTGATGCGGTGAACCGGCTATTCGTTACTCTTTGACATGGCCGGGTTTGACCCGGCCTGACGGCATCCAATCAGGCGAACCTCGATTTCAGCGCGAGATTGACCGACTTCGCCCACTCGCCGGCGCTGACCTTCTTGCCGCCTTCGGCCTGGACACGGGTGACGTTGAAGCGGCCGTCGGCGCAGACGACGGTGATGCTGTTGTCATCCATGGCGACGATCTCGCCGAGCTTGCCGGCGATACCTTTCGGATCGCGCGCCGGCAGCGGCTTGGCGTCGAACACCTTGACGGTGGCGCCGTTGAACGTGGTCCAGGCGCCGGGCGCCGGATTGCAGCCGCGGATCAAGCGGTCGATCTGCTCCCATGGCTTGCCCCAGTCGATCTTCGCGTTCTCGGCGCGGCACAGGCCTTCGTAAGTCGCCTTGGACTCATCTTGCTTGATCTTCGGCGCCTTGCCGGCCTTCACCAGATCCACGCCTTCAAGCATGGCATCGACGCCCATCGGGAACAGGCGGTCGAAATAGACGGTGCCGAGCGTGTCGGTGTCGGAGATCGGCGTCTTTTTCTGAATCAGGATGTCGCCGGTATCGAGGCCGTTGTCCGGCCAGAAGATCGACAGGCCCGTTTCCTTCTCGCCTTTGATGATCGGCCAGTTGATGGCGGAAGCGCCGCGATAGGCCGGCAGCAGAGACGGGTGATACTGGATCGAGCCATGGGTCGGGATGTTGAGGAATTCCTCCGGCACGAACAACGTCACGAAGGCCATAACCTGCAGATCCGGCTTCAGCGCCTTGAACTCGTCCCAGACTTTCGGATCCTTGTAGGACGCCGGCTGATGCACCGGCAGGCCGGCGGCAAGCGCGGCCTCCTTGAGCGGATCGGCCTTCGCGCCCTCTTTCTCGGGCGCGACATAGACGGCAACGACGTTGTCACCGCGTTTGAGCAGCGCTTCCAGCACCGCCTTGCCGAAGGCTTGCTGGCCGTGGACCACAATACGCATCAATGACTCTCCCCGATCCTTCTTGTTCCGGACGCCGCGCGGCACAAAGTGATGCGCGGCAGAACCGTGACCATTCCAAGCTCAGTGGTCACGACGGTCCCGGCTTTGCAGCGCATCGCAAGTGCGCTGCACTGCAAATAGGCTTACGCCGCTTTCTCTTTCTTCTCCGGCGCGCTGAGAGCGCCCGAGTTCTTGATTTCCGCGATCTCCGCCGCTTTGAAGCCGAGCACGTCGGACAGAATTTCGTCGGTGTGCTCGCCAAGCAGAGGCGACCTCTTCACCTCGGAGATCGAATCCGACATCTTGATTGGATTGCCGACGGTCAGATACTTGCCACGAGTCGGGTGGTCAACTTCGACCACCGTTCCGGTATCGCGCAGCGATTTCTCTTCGGCAATTTCCTTCATCGACAGGATCGGGCCGACTGGAATATCGACCGCGTTGCACGCATTCATGACCTCAAACTTGGTCATGGTCATAGTCCACTGCTCGATGCGGGCGAAAATCTGGTTGAGCTTCGGTAGACGCGCCTTCGGCGTCGCGAATTCCGGATCGGTCTTCCAGGTCGGCTCGCCGATGATGTCGCAGATCTCGCCCCAAACCGGCGCCTGGGTGATGAAGTAGATGTAGGCGTTCGGATCTTCCGGCGCACCCTTGCACTTGAGAATGCGGCCCGGCTGACCGCCACCGGAATCGTTGCCTGCGCGCGGCGTCGCATCGCCGAACGGAATGCCCTCGCCATACTGCGAGTATTCGGTGAGCGGTCCGTGCTTGAGGCGCTGCTGGTCGCGCAGTTTGACGCGTGACAGATTAAGGACGCCATCCTGCATGGCGCAGAGCACCTTCTGGCCGCGGCCGGTGCGGATGCGCTGATACAAGGCCGACACGATTCCGAGCGCCAGATGAAGACCGGTGCCGCTATCGCCGATCTGTGCGCCGGTGACGAGCGGTGGCCCATCGCGGAAGCCGGTGGTCGAAGCCGAGCCGCCGGCACACTGCGCGACGTTCTCGTAGACCTTACAATCTTCATACGGGCCGGGGCCGAAACCCTTCACCGAGGCAACGATCATGCGCGGATTAAGCTTGTGGATGTAGTCCCATGTCAGCCCCATGCGGTCGAGCGCGCCGGGCGCGAAGTTCTCAACCAGCACATCGCAGGACTTGATGAGCGCGTTGAGCACGCGCATGCCCTGTGGGTGCTTGGAGTCGATTGTGATCGAGCGCTTGTTATGGTTGAGCATGGTGAAATAGAGCGAGTCCGCACCCTTCACATCGACCAGCTGGCCGCGCGTGATGTCGCCGACTCCGGGGCGCTCGACCTTGATAACGTCCGCGCCGAACCAGGCCAGCAATTGGGTGCAGGTCGGACCCGACTGCACATGCGTGAAATCAAGAATGCGCACGCCCTGCAGTGCCTTGCCGTCCTGACCGAAGGGCTTGGACGACGGCTTGGGATAAGCACCGTTGCCGTTGGCCGCCTTCTTCGACACCGCCTTCTTCGCCGCAAGTTTCACCGCCTTGCGGGTGGCGGGTTTCGCCGACTTCCTGGCCGATTTTTTGGCGGCTTTTTTAGCCGGCTTTTTGGCGTTCGTCTTCTTGGCTTTCTTGGCCATCGTCCTGTTCTCCTGTCTCGACCTTGTCCCGGGCGCCGTTAGACGCTTCCGGGCGGGTGTCATTTCTTCTTCAATTGGCTCTGCGGATTGAGATTGCCGATCCGGCCCGACTCGCTGCCGGCGGCCGGATCAAGCACGGCGTTGATCAAGGTCGGCTTGCCCGAATCCATCGCTGCATTAACCGCCCGCTTCAACTCATCCGGTGAGGTCGCGTTGACGCCGACGCCGCCGAAGGCCTCCATCATCTTGTCGTAGCGCGCGCCCTTGACGAATACGGTGGTCGCCGGATCGTCGCTCGTCTTGTTGACGTCGGTGCCACGGTAGATGCCGTCATTGTTGAAAACGACGATACAGACCGGCAGGCCGTAGCGGCAGATGGTCTCGATCTCCATGCCGGAGAAGCCGAATGCCGAATCGCCCTCGACGCACAGCACACGCTGGCCGGTTTCGACCGCGGCGGCGACGGCATAGCCCATGCCGATGCCCATAATGCCCCAGGTGCCGACGTCGATGCGCTTGCGCGGCTTGTAGACATCGATAATGCCGCGCGCGAGATCGAGGGTGTTGGCGCCTTCATTGACAAGGATGGCGTCGGGCCGCTCCTTGACGATGGTGCGCAGCACACCCAGCGCGCCGTGATAATCCATCGGCACATTATTGTTCATCAGACGCGGCGCCATCTTGGCGACGTTCTCCTCGCGCTTCTTGGCGACCGCCGAAACCCAGTCGGCCGACGGCGCCGGCCACTTGTCGCCCATGCCCTTGAGCAGCGCATCAACGCAGGAACCGATGTCGCCAACCACAGGCGCCACGATCTCCACGTTCGAATCCATTTCCTTGGGTTCGATATCGATCTGAATGAATTTCTTCGGCGCGTCGCCCCAAGCCTTGCCCTTGCCGTGCGACAGCAGCCAGTTGAGGCGGGCGCCGATCAGCATGACAACGTCGGAGTCCTTCAGCACGGTCGAACGCGCCGCACCGGCGCATTGCGGATGCGTGTCTGGCAGCAGGCCTTTGGCCATCGACATCGGCAGGAACGGCACGCCGGACTTCTCGATCAGCGCCTTCACCGCATCGTCGGCCTGGGCATAGGCCGCGCCCTTCCCCAGAATGATCAGCGGCTTCTTGGCGCTCTTGAGTACCTCGAGCGCACGCTTGATCGATTCAGGTGCCGGGATCTGCGCGGGCGCAGGATCAATCACCTTGACCAGCGACTTCCTGCCGGCTTCGGCATCCATTACCTGGCCGAACAGCTTGGCCGGCAGGTCGAGATAAACACCACCGGGACGGCCAGAGACGGCGGCGCGGATGGCGCGGGCGAGACCGATGCCGATGTCCTGGGCATGCAGCACACGAAACGCCGCCTTGCACAAAGGCTTGGCAATGGCGAGCTGGTCCATTTCCTCGTAGTCGCCCTGCTGCAGATCGACGATCTCGCGCTCGGACGAGCCTGAAATCAGGATCATCGGAAAGCAGTTGGTGGTGGCATGGGCCAGCGCCGTCAGGCCATTGAGAAAGCCCGGCGCCGAGACTGTGACGCATATGCCCGGCTGCTTCGTAAGATAGCCGGCGATCGATGCGGCGTAACCCGCGGCTTGCTCGTGGCGGAACGACAGCACACGCAGCCCCTCCGCCTGCGACATGCGCAGGAAATCCGTGATCGGAATGCCCGGCACAGCATAGAGCGTCTTGACGCCGTTAAGCTTGAGCGCGTCGATGATGAGATTGAAGCCATCGGTCAGCTCACGCTCACCGCCGGCATCCTGTTTCACCGCTGCTTCTGCCATTATTCTCGCTCCCCTCTTCTTTCATGCTGCGGCCTCCGCTCGCGCCGAGCGCGGCGCGGGACCGCTTCAATCCAATTTCAATCCAGGTAATCGGCAAACTTGGCCACGTGATCGGCCAGGCCGAGCGCATGATCGCGTACGAGCTGTTCGGCGCGCTTGGTGTCGCGCGCTTCCAGCGCCTCGATGATCGCCATATGATCCTTGATCGACCGGTCGGCACGATCCTTCTCACCGATGGTGGTTCGGCGAATCATCCGCATGTGCGTGAACAGGTTGGCCGCCAGATCGATCAGCACGCTGTTCTTGCTCAGGCGGATGATGGTCTGGTGAAATTCGATATTGGCGTCGGAATATTCATCGAGATGGGCGCGCAGCTCACCGTCGATGAATGCTGCGAACATCTCGCGCAGACCTTCGATCTCGTCATCGGTCGCGGCTTGGGTGATCAGGCGCGCCGCCATGCTCTCGAGCGCCGCCCAGGCCGTGATCATCTCGATCACTTCCTGCCTGGTCTTGCGCACGACATAGATGCCGCGCCGCGGCACCGAACGCACGAAGCCTTCGCTTTCGAGCTGTGCCATGGCCTCACGCACCGGCGTGCGGGAAATGCCAAAGTCCTGCGCCAGCTTGCGCTCGTCGAGCCGAATTTCGTCGCGGCTATGATAGATGTCCATCGCCACGATGGCGTTCTTCAGCGCCGTATAGGCCTTGTGCTTGAAGCTCGGCGACTCCTCGATCGGCGCCAAAGACGGCCGCTCAACGCCCGCTGGCGTGCGCACGGCATTGCCGGCGCGGCCGCGCGGGGAAGCACTCCGGGTACCGATGCCTTTGACGCTCATGATCACCTGAATACCGCTCTGGTATACAATATGCCAGAGGGCCAATGGGGCTGCAACCGTGCCTCCCGTCGTCCCTCGTAATTATTCTGCCGCCCGCGGTTCGGGCGACGAGCCGCGAATGCGCGTCCACGTGTTCTGAATGATCGGCCAGAACAGTGCGATCAGGCCGAGGGTCATGATGGTCGAGACCAAGCCGTTCGAGAAAAAGACGTTGAGGCCGCCTTGCGACGCCAACAGCGACTGGCGGAAGGCCTCTTCCGCCTTGTCGCCGAGCACGATCGCGAGAACCATCGGCGCGAGCGGGTAGTTCGTCTTTTTCATGAAGTAGCCGGCGACGCCGAACACCATCATCATGATTACGTCGAACGTGTTGTTGTGAACGGTGTAGGCGCCAATAGCGCAGAGCACGAGAATGATCGGCGCGATAACGCTGAACGGAATGCGCAGGATGGCGGCGAACAGCGGCACACAGGTCAGCACGATGATCAGGCCGACGATGTTGCCCATGTACATGGAGGCGATGAGGCCCCAGACGAAGTCCTTCTGCTCAACGAACAGCAGAGGACCGGGCTGCAGGCCCCAGATCAGGAGGCCGCCGAGCAGCACCGCCGCCGTCGGCGAACCGGGGACGCCAAGCGAAATCATCGGCAGCAGCGCCGCGGTGCCGGCGGCATGCGCCGCGGTTTCCGGCGCGATGACGCCTTCGATTTCGCCCTTGCCGAAGTTCTTGCCCCGCTTGGAGATGCGCTTGGCAATGCCGTAGCTCATGAACGAGGCAGGCGTCGCGCCGGCCGGCGAAATGCCCATCCAGCAGCCTATGAGGCAGGAGCGCAGCGACAACATCCAGTACTTCGGCAGCTCCATCCAGGTTTTCAGCACGACCTTCATACTGATCTTGGCAGCTTTGCCGCGGAACGACAGGCCCTCCTCCATCGTCAGCAGGATTTCGCCGATACCGAACAGGCCGATCACGGCGATGAGGAAATCGAAGCCACCCAGCATCGACTCAAAGCCGAACGTGAGGCGGAGCTGGCCGGTGACTTGGTCGAGACCGACCGCACCGAGCGCGAAGCCGACCATCATCGAGGCGACCGTCTTGAACGGCGGTTCTTTCGACAAGCCAACGAAACTACAGAACGCGAGGAAATAGACAGAGAAGATCTCGGGGGGCCCAAAGCGCAGCGCGAAACTGGCCACCAGCGGCGCGACCAGCGTGATCATGATGACGGCGAACAGCGCGCCAACGAAGGACGACGTGAAAGCAGCGGTCAGGGCCTCGCCGGCTTTGCCCTGCTGCGCCATCGGATAACCGTCGAATGTTGTCGCGACGGACCATGGCTCGCCGGGTATATTGAACAGAATCGAGGTGATGGCGCCGCCGAACAGCGCGCCCCAGTAAATGCAGGACAACATGATGATCGCCGATGTCGGCGACATTGAGAATGTCAGCGGCAGCAGGATGGCCACGCCATTGGCGCCGCCCAGGCCCGGCAGCACGCCGACGATAACGCCGAGCACGATGCCGACTACCATCAGCAACAGGTTGAACGGCTGCACGACAACCGAGAAGCCGTGAAACAGATTACCGATATCTTCAAACATTGCCGTCCCCTGCTGCGATCCGCGCGGCGTTAAAAACCGAGAAGTTTCTCGACCGGGCCTTTGGGCAGCGGCACGAGGAACCATTTCTCGAAAATGACGAAGACCAGAATTGGCATGCCGATCGCAATCGGCAATGTCACCTGCGGCCGGTAGCGCCCCAGCCACGTCATGAAGACCGCGATCAGGATGATCGAGGCGACGTAGATACCGATGTAGGGGATAGCGAACACATAGATGGTCGTCGGTACAACGACCGAGGACACCTGGCGCAGTTGAAGCCAGGTCGCGAACACTTTGCCGTCACCCTTCGTATTCCAGGCATGCATCAGATTGACGGCGCTGGAGATCAGAATGGAAAGACCGATATAGAACGGAAAGAATCCAGCCTGCGGTCCGTCGGAGCCCCAACCGGCCCCGACCTGGAGGCTGCCAATAACGGCGATGAGGCCAATCAGGGCCACGAATATCGTCACACCGATTTCGACGCCCCGGTGGGACGGCCCTGCGCCGCCCGTTTCATGCATCATGTCGCTCATATCGCCCTCGACTGGATGTGACGTATCTTTCGCGAGCGGATTGGCTCGCGTCGGTAAACTGACGTTCGCTTGTGGACCGGATTTGCTGCCTGCCGACCGGCTCGGACCGGCCTCCATGGCCGGTCCGGCGTGATCGTTAGCTGGACTCTTTAGTTAGATTTGGCGAGGAAACCCGCCTCCTTCATCAGGTCTTCGTGGGTCTTCTCGGCCGCCGCAACCCACTTGGCGTATTCGTCGCCGCTCATGAAGGTCTGATTGAAAGCGCCGTCGTTCATCAACTTCTTCCATTCCGGCGTCTCCCGCACCTTCTTGAAGAGATCGACGTAGTAGTCGACGACTTCCTTGCTGACGCCCGCCGGCATGAAGTAGCCACGCAACATCAGATACTCGACGTCGATGCCTTCCGACTTGCAGGTTGGGATCGAATCCCAGGCGAGATCGCCCGCAATCTTGTCGTGATAGTCGAGCTTCTTGGTATCGAAAACACAGAGCGGGCGCAGCTTGCCGGCACGCCAATGGGCCACCGCTTCGATCGGATTGTTGACCGACGAGTTGATGTGGTTGCCGACGAGCTGCACGGCGACTTCACCGCCGCCTTTGTACGGAATGTAGGTCATCTTCTTGCCGACGACCTTCTGCAGCGCCACGGTGATGATCTGGTCTTCCTGCTTCGAACCGGTGCCGCCCATCTTGAACTGACCGTCGGCTCCGGCCTTAATCGCAGCAACATATTCCTTGGCGGTCTTGTAGGGCGATTCAGCGTTGACCCAGAGCACGAACTCGTCGAGCGCCATCATCGCGACCGGGGTCATGTCCTTCCAGGAGAAGGGGATTCCGGTGGCCATCGGCGTGGTGAACAGATTCGATAGCGTGATGACCAGCTTATGATCATTGCCCTTCGAGTTTTTGATGTCGAGAAAGCCTTCGCCGCCAGCGCCGCCGGACTTATTGACGACGACGACAGATTGCTTCGACAGATTGTGCTTGGTGATAATGCCTTGCATCGCGCGGGCCATCTGGTCAGCGCCACCGCCAGTGCCAGCCGGTACGATGATTTCGATAGGGTGGTTCGGCTCCCATGCCTGGGCCGGCACGGTCGTCAGCGCGAAGACGCCGCTCGTTAGAGCGGCGGTACCGATCGTCAGAAGCTTTTTGGCAGCGGACATCGCATCCTCCCTGTTATATTTTCATTGTGGCCGGGCTTCGCCGCCGGCTCGTGTTCTTGGGCGCCTAATATCTAGTTGGCGTATATGATATACATAATACCAATATAAACTTGCATGCTCCGCAAGCACAAAACACGCGATTTCGCCGGTGCAATCGCAGCAAACGTCGCTGCGGCGCAATGGCCACGATCCATAAATGCGATCAAAACCGTTGGAGTTACTACGCGCGTCTCAATCGAGTGGCTTCAGAGCCACCGCTGCGGGCTCAAAACATCGTCGGAAAACGGTCTTCTTCAAAAAGACGTCGACCGCAGCGCACAAAGCTATGTCGACAGGCGCATTACCCTGAATTACCGCCAGTCGGCGACGCGCTGCAGTTCCGCGGCGTTTAGAATGGTGAGCGTGCGGCCTCCAATTTCGATCATGCCGGCACGCTGCAATTCGCCGAGGATCTTGCTGACATGAACGGGGGTCAGCCCGGTCGCATCAGCGATATGACGCTGGCGCAGCGGAAAATCGAAGGTCTGCGTACGGACTGTCGAGCGCCGAGCGACCTTCTCCGACAAGCGCAGAATGAGGCGGGCGATACGCTCGTCGGCGCGGCGGCGGCCGAGATCAAGCGCGAGTTGGTCGGCGCGTGACTTTGCCTCGTTCCAAAGCTTGAACAGGCGCTCAAGAAGATCCGAACGCCCAAACAGAAGCTCCTTGAGCTCGTCGCGCTTGAATTTCCGATAGGTGACCTCGGTAATTGCCTCCACGGTGTGACCTGACAACGGCGCGATCAAGCTGCCGATCGAAACGACATCACCGGGCAACAGAAAGGAAATGATCTGCCGCCTGCCGTCCGGCAGCGCGATCGAGGACATGGCCCAGCCGCTGCAGACAATCGGTACAAACTCCGACCACTCCTTCGGATGGAGAATGAGGCGGCGCGCCGGGATGGTGTGCAGCGTGCTGGCAACCGGCAAGGACTGCTGTTCGCTGGCGGACTTGGAAAGCCCCCCGCACAGAAGATTATAGGCCGGGCAAAGTGAGCAGGCCGTGTCGCAGGACACGGCACACATCGTGGCGGCCACTTTCGGCTCTTCAGTGGGCTGCGCCGTCGTAGAGCCGATCATCGTATCGGCCATGTGACCGGCGAGTGCGCCGGTACTGCTGCCGAGCATGGGGCTTTCAATGGACGGTTTGGGGATATTTCGGGTCGCGAGATTTGTCACAGGATGCAGATCCGGCTGTTAATAACGGAAATCGTTCACAGGAACGCGTTACAACCGCGGGTGGATTTGCTTGTTTAGTGCAATCTCTACGTCCGCATTCTGAGCACCGGCGCCTGCGATCCAAGACTTCCTCGAATCGCCGCCGGCAAGTTCCCAGTTAACATACGTCTTCTACATTTGGAGTACAGTACAAAGACATTAAACTAGATTGCCATTCCCTAACTGCGCACCGCAATACAGTCGAAGACCCAGAATAACTTGCAGTTGTATGTAGTTGTGGTCCTGGCCTGAGCCGATTTTTGGGCACCGTAAATTTCACGCGAATCTCACGTGTTTTAGGACGGGTTACCATGTGCTCCTGGCGGGGCGCCATGAACCGAATGTTTATCATTCTAGGTTGTCATACTGAGGCAAAGATTTGCTTAACGGCCCGTTAGCCTGAATCGGCAAAGTTGTGCGGAACCCGCCGAGATTTCACAACGCACGACCATAGCGGCACTGTTCTGCGTTCCCTGTTTCTGATCGCGCGCGATTGATCGTTCGGTCTCAAGGCCTGGAATGAAAAACTCCACCATCAATCTGCGCGACCTGCTCATCCTTGTCGCCGACCCGAATTCATATCTGCGCCGTGTCATCAACGGCATGTTGCGCGGATTCGGCGCCAACAAGGTCATGGAAGTGGACAGCGCCACCGGTCTGTTTCAGGCGCTGTCCAGCCAGAAGGTCGATATTCTGCTGTGCGACATGCGCCTGCCGCCGCACGGCGGGCTGAAGCTGACCCGCACCATCCGCCGCAATGCCGACAACGAAAACCGGACGATGCCGATTCTTCTGATGTCGAGCGACACCAGCGAGTCGACGGTGAAGAACGCACGCGATGCCGGCGCCAATATCGTCGTCGCCAAGCCGATGTCGCCCAGCGGCCTTTATGACCGCTTGGGCTGGATCGTGTTCAACCCGCGGCCCTTTGTCGATTGTGCGACCTATTTCGGTCCGGACCGCCGCTTCAAGATCGAGGGTTATCCAGGCGGCGTCGGTCGCCGCAAAGGCGATAAGGCGATCGAGGTCGCAGCGGAAGAAGGCCCCAGTCTCAATCAGAATGACATTGACAGCCTTTTCTCGAACGCCCGGGCAGGACAAGACTGATGGCCACCAAGCAAGGCAACAGCGAAGCCAACATCTTCTATGCCGATACCCGGTTCGAGCGAATGGCCCGCCGTCCCGGCGGCGTCAGCCGCGAGGAAGCGATCGAGCGGGCACAAGGCGCGGTCGAAGAGCTCAAGACAGACTTCATCGCCTGGATCGACGAACAGTATAACGAACTCAGCACCACGCTTGCCGACGTCGCCAGGAATCCTGCCGACAAAGCCGCTCTTGAGCGCGCTCATCAGAAGAGCGCCTATCTGCGCGATGTCGGCGGCACCATGGGCTATACCCTCGTGACATTCGTCGCCACTACTCTATGCGACGTTCTCGATGCCTATATCGCTGGCGCACCGTTCGACAAGAACGTCACCGACTGCCACATGGATGCGTTCCTGCTGGCGCGCACCGACGAATACCGCCACATGCGCCCTCAGGAAGTGCCGGAGCTGGCCAAGGGGCTGCTGCGCGTCGTTGAAGTGGCGAGCATCGTGCCGCCGGGCGACAGCACCGAATAGCACTCGCTTTGCCGGTTGGCTGGCGCCGACCTATCAGGACGGCCGCCGGCTCCGCTGGAACGCGATAACCTGCGCCGCCGTCTCCGGCTTGAGCTTGTTGTAGATCGAGCGGCAATTGTCGACCGTGTCAGCGGCTAGTCCGCTGCGACCGGCGCACAGCATTAGAATGGCCCGCGTAGTCGCCCAGGACAGCCCGATAGCCTTGGCCACCAGCAGGATCATTTCCTCGCGATCGAAGATCATCGCGCGCTCCACCAGGGTCAGCGGCAGGTCGCCCATCACCGACAACGCCACAGCCGTCTCCTCGAACTTACCGGCACGCGCGAAGGCGTCGACGTCACGTTCCGTGAGGTTATCGGCCCGCTTCATGTTCTCAATGAGGTCACGCGCGGCGGTATAGTCGTGCGAGAGCACAGCTTGCTTCTGGATATCGGAAGCCACCTTGTCGACGACGGTCTCGACATGGCTGGCGATTTCCGGATGCGCGGACTGCAGCACCTCGCGCACCGCGTTCGACGCGGTCGAGAGAAGGCGCAAGAAGTGCTGGCGCGGAATTTCCGGACGCGAACCAACCGTGCGGGCCAACTCGTCGTCCCCCTGCGACCGCCTGATCAGCCGCAGATAGCCGGTGTCCGAGAACCTGGCCCCTCTGTTGCGCGCGACATTAAGGGCAACCTCGCGATCGCCACGCTCGACCAGGACGTCAGTTACGGTCTCGGCGAGTTCCTTACGGTTCGCGATCGCCATCAAATGCGGCTGGCTCTTGGTGCGTGCGGTTTCGACCAGCGAGACATTGTCGATGCGGCCGGATTCCACCAGCACTGGCCCGGCCACGGAGATATCGTCATCCATCGCCAGTTCGCGGATTACACCCGGCGGCGCGTTCGAAACGGATTTGAGACGCTCGGCTAGCGCGGCACGCGCCGACGTCTCGATATCAGCCATCAGGTGTCGAAACACCTGATCGAACATCTTGACGTGATCTTCCGAAAAATGACTGGCGCCGAATACGAACAGATCGGTGACCCGGCGCAGCGTCTTGGCGCGTTTGTCGGCCGGCCCGTTGGTGAGCACTTCTTCCAGTTCGGACAGAAAGGCATTGTTCGACATTCGCGTCTCCTATGCCACAGCCGCAGCGTCAGTAAACGACATCACGGCCAATCTCCGCCGCCTGCTCGGGCGAAATTTCCGGCAGCATCACGTCATCCAATTCCGGCTGCAGGCGGCTGAGCAACCGTTCTTTCAGGTCGGCAACCGTAATATCGCCGATAACGTCATGGCCAAGCCGCGTGCGTGCTTCTCCGCTTTCCGGGGTCGAGGAATGCGCCTGCGCATAGCGCGCTAGTGTCTCGGCGAGTGCTTCGAACTCCTGTTTGAGGCGATCGAAGCTCTGTAAAACGACAACCGTGTCACGATCCGGCTTGTTGCTCATGACAAAATCCGTGACTCGGCCGACGGTTTCGTCGAGTCTCCAGACGTTGTCGAGCATCATGGCGGCCAAGACCGCCAGGAAAGCGCTGACATCGTTGTCGGTTTCTTCTCCTGCCACGAATTTACCTCAGAACGATCCGTCTTTTCGCCCCGGTCACGACAGCTTGCCGATGACCTGTTCGATCTTGTCGCGCAGAATCGCCGATGTGAACGGCTTGACCAGATAGTTGTTCACACCAGCCTGCGCGGCCTTGACCACCAGTTCGCGGTCTCCGCGGCCGGTGAGCATGATGAACGGCACCTTGCGGGCGACAGGATGACCGCGAACCGCTCGCAGAAGACCGAGCCCGTCCATCTCCGGCATGTTGTAGTCGGAAATGATCAGGTCGAGCGGCTGTACCGCCGCCGTTTCCATCGCTTGGACGCCGTTTTCGGCCTCATGAATGTGGCGGAATCCGATTTCCTCGAGCGCCATGCGGGTCATTTGCCGCACGCTGTTCTGGTCGTCGACGACGAGAACCTTGATAGCTCCGGGTACTGGCATCTTGTTACACTCCTTAAAGCGGCCTGCGGTCGTTGGTGGACCGCATCTATCCGTTAGTTCAACGCGGGCTGAGCCGCTCTGGTGGTAGCGTGGTTCGTAATGGGCGTCTGGGCAGCAAGGTCGGCCAGCTTCTCGACGTCGAGGATGAAGGCGACCCGGCCGTTGCCGAGGATCGTGGCGGCGGCGATACCGGGCACGGCGCCGTAGCTTTCCTCGATGCTCTTGATCACGACCTGCTGGTGGCCGAGCAACTCGTCGACCACTAGGCCGATGCGCGAACCATCGCCGTTATCGGTGACGATGACAACGCGCTCGGTATTGGCACCCGATGCTGCATCGACGCCGAGCAGATCGGACAGCAGGATGATGGGCACGAATTCGCCACGCAACTGCAGCATACCGTGGGTGCCGATCAGAGCGTTGATTTCACCGCGCGACGGCCGCAAGCACTCGACGATCGCCGACAACGGCATGACATAGGTCTGCGTGCCGACCTTGATCACCATGCCGTCCATTACCGCCAGCGTCAGCGGCAGCGCAAGCTGGATGGTCATGCCCTGGCCACGCGCTGACTTGAGCGTAATACGACCACCGAGATCCTGAATGTTGCTGCGTACGACATCCATGCCAACACCACGGCCCGAAATGTCTGAAATTGTCTCCGCAGTGGAGAAGCCCGGCATCATGATGAGATTGTTGATCTCGTCCTCGGTGAGCTGCGCGTCAGCGCCAACCAGGCCCTTCTCGCGCGCGATCTTGAGTACCCGCTCGGAGTTGATGCCGGCGCCATCGTCCTTGATCTCGATGACGATACGGCCGCCGCGATGCTCGGCTGCCAAACGGACCACGCCTTCCTCCGGCTTGCCGGCAGCGATACGCGCGGACGGCGTCTCGATGCCGTGATCAACCGAATTGCGGATGATATGCGTGAGTGGGTCGCCGAGACGCTCGATGATCGAGCGGTCCACCTCAGTCGTTTCACCGTGCGTTTCGAGCCGCACCTTCTTGTGCGTCTTGGCCGCGACTTCGCGGACCAGACGCGGCATGCGCTGGAACACCGAGCCGACCGGCTGGGCGCGCATGGACATTACGCTGTCCTTGAGTTCGCGGGTGTGATGCGCCACCTCATCGAGGATCTGGACGAGCCGCATGCTAGTCGACTCCGGCAAATCCTGCACGATCTGGCCCAGCATGGCCTGCGAGATGACGAGTTCACCGACCATGTTGACGACGCGGTCGATACGTTCGAGTTCGATGCGCGTCGTGGTCGCAGCCGGCTTGCCGCGGCCGGCGCCGCCACCTGATTCACCTTCGGATTTCGCCATGTTAGGCTTGGCTTCTGCCTTGGGCGCCGGCATGGCCGGCGCGACGGGGGGCGCCTCGATAACAGGAAGCGCGCCAACCTCGTTCATGGCTGCGGCATACGGCACGGGGGCGGGCGAAGCCGGCTCAGCAGCCACCGGCGGAGGCGTGAGATCCTCGATCGACAATTCGCAGTCGCCCATCACGAACTCAAAGACCTCATCCAAGCTGGCGCGCTTCTCCTGCGTGCGCAGGGTCGCAGTCCACCACAGATAGGGAGCGTCGGTTTCAATGTCGTTCAGCGCCGGCAAGTCGTCGCAATTGGCAACAATCTCCGCCTCGCCGAGTTTGCGCAATTCGCGCAGCACGTAGAGCGGCTCGTTAGCCTTCTTCAGCATCTCCGGCTTCGGCCGGAACACGATTTTGTAGACATGGCTGCCGTCGCCGGCCGGCACGTCATCCGCGCCCAAGTCGTCGAGATTGACGGCGACCGGCATGAAATCGAGGCCATCAAATTCGGCCGGCGCGATATCGCCATCGTCGGCCGCGCCACCGCCCTGCTCGATAATGTGTTCGAGCGCGCTGCGCACGTCGGCACCAAAACCCGCTGCAATCGCCTCTCCGCCGCGAGACATTTGCACCAGATCGGAGAGCACGTCGCTCGCCGACAGAAGAACGTCAAGATTATCCGGCGTAGCCGTCAGGCTGCCGTTGCGCAGGCCATCGAGCACCGTTTCGAAGACATGGGCGAACCCGACGAGTTGCTCGAAGCCGAATATTCCGGCGCCGCCCTTGACCGAGTGGACCCCGCGAAACACGGCATTGATTGTTTCGTCATTGCCCTCGCCCGACCGGATGTCGGTGAGACCAATTTCGATCTGCTGCATCGCTTCGTCGCACTCGTCGAAGAATGTCTTCTTCAGATCGTCCAAGCTTGCCATGTCGTTCAGCCTTATCCGTCAGTCTTGACTCATCGAGCAGTTAGGGCGCGACCTTGCGCACCGTGGCGACCAGGCGGTCCGGGTCAAACGGCTTAACCATCCAGCCGGTGGCTCCGGCATCGCGGGCCAGATTCTTCTTATCGCCATCGCTCTCGGTCGTGAGAACAAGGATGGGTTTCGACTTGTAGGCCGGGTCCTTGCGCAGGTTGCGAATGACCTCGTAGCCGTCCATGCGCGGCATGTTGATGTCGGTGATGATGACATCGACCTCGGATGTCTCCTTGGCAAGTACGTCGAGGCCGTCCTGGCCGTCGACCGCCTGAATGACATCGAAGCCCGCTTCGACGAGCGTCAACATCAGCATATCGCGGATCGTCTTCGAGTCGTCGATGGTGAGAATTCGCTTACTCATGACCTTCTCGCTGATTGGAGGAAGTTCCACTTCGGGTGTGGTCGTGATATCGGCCGGCGCAGCATCGAGATCGTCGCCGGCGTATTCGTCGGCGTGCTCGGGCTGACCGGGATCGAGAAAGGCCTTCCAGTCCAGGCCGAAATCTTCGAACGCGGCGACGAAAGTCGCCGACGGATTCTTAATCCTGATGCTGTCGCTACCCCGCACCGCCGCCAGAATGATCTGCGTGCAAGATAAGGTCAGCACTTCGACGTCGGATGCATCGAGCGAAAGCGGCGTGTCGCCCTTGATGCGCTGTCGCATCTGGTCGAGAAACGACTCTGCCGCGGCCTGATCGAGGGCGCCCGGCAACTTCATCGTATTGTGTTCGGCGTTGATCATCTTCGATTCACCTATGCCCGCACGGCCGCCCTGGCGGAGGACTCGCAAGCCTCCATGATGGCGTCGGCCATATGCGAGAGCGAAACCTGCTTCATCACGGCGCCGCGCTCGAAGGCAACGCGCGGCATGCCGTAAATGAGCGCCGAGCTCTCGTCCTGGCCGAGCGTGTAGGCGCCGGCCTTGCGCATGGCGAGCAGCCCTTCGGCGCCGTCCTTGCCCATGCCGGTCAGGATTGCGCCAACGGCACCACGACCGACGGTGTCGGCGACGGAGCGGAACAGCACATCGACGGACGGTCTGTGTCCAGACACCGGCGCCGATTCACTCAGCGTGCAACGATACTGATTAGAGACGCGAACGACCTCGAGGTGATGCGATCCGGGGGCAATGTAGACATGCCCCGGCTCGATCGGATCGTTATGCTTGGCCTCGGAAACCTTCATTGGGCATTCGCGATTCAATCGCTCGGCAAAAGCCGCCGTGAATCGCGGCGGCATGTGCTGCGTGACGACAATAGGCGGGCATTCTGCCGGAAGGTCCATTAATACCGTCTTTAGGGCTTCAACCCCGCCGGTCGACGCGCCAATGGCGACGAGCTTTTCCTTGCCAGCGCTGTAGATTCGATTCGTCTTGCGCGGCGCCGCCGCGCCGCGACCAACACGCGCCCGCGCGGCTTGCTTGACCTTGCTCCGCAATTCGCCGGCGATTTCCGACAGACCTTGTGCAGCGTCGTGGACCGGCTTCGCGATGAAATCGACGGCGCCAATTTCCAGCGCCTCAAGTGTGGTTTCAGCGCCGGCCTGCGTCAGCGTCGAGACCATGACGACCGGCATAGGCCGCAGTGTCATGATTTTGCGCAGGAACGTCACGCCGTCCATGTTCGGCATCTCGACGTCGAGCGTTACGACATCCGGGTTTAGCGCCTTGATACGATCGCGCGCGATCAGAGGATCGCCAGCAGTGCCGACAACCTCGATCTCCGGGTCCTCCGACAGCAGCATAGATAACAGCTGACGGATGACGGCGGAGTCGTCGACGATAAGAACCTTGATTTTCTTGTCCATTGGCGTTTCCTGCAATCAATCGAACAGCGTGATTTCGCCGCCGGTCTGGCGCTTCGAGATGCGGCTGACGTATTCCTTTTCCTCGCGCGCAACCGCCGGCGACTCGCCGGAACCGAGCAGGCGACGGATGACTTTGCCGGTCGCCGGCGTGTAATGGATGCGGCGCGGCAGATTGCCACGCAGGTCCTGCGCGACGCAGCGCAGCCCTTCGGCCTCAAGATAGCGAAGGATGAAGTCCGAGTTATCGGTGCCAATCGCATTTTGCGTATCGGTAACGTTACCGCCGCCGAAAACCTTGATTTCAAGCGAATTGCGCGAGCAACCGGCTTTCAGCAATTCGTTGATCAGCTTTTCCATCGCGAAGTTGCCGAAACGCGTCGACTGCATGTCGCCGGCCCAGTTCCCGGCCTTCGAGTGCGGCAGCATGAAGTGATTCATACCTCCGATGCCGAGTCTCGGATCGCGGATGCAGGCGGCGACACACGAACCGAGAATGGTGACAAGCACCTCGTCCGGCTTGGAGGTCACGTAGTATTCGCCCGGGAATACCTTGACCATCCAGGTCTGGCTGACGTTGTCGAAGAATTTGCGCGAGGCGAAGGCCGCGCTGGTGTCGGATCCCGGATCGCTCGGCCGCGCAATCGTGGCGATACTCATCAAACCCTCCGGTAAATGGTGCGGCCGACCAAGCTGATGCCGGGATGCGCGCCGTTGAGCGATTCCGAATGCCCGATATAAAGGAAGCCGCCGGGCCTGATTTTCTCGGTAAAACGTTCGATCAACTGCGCCTTGGTAGGCCCATCGAAGTAGATCATCACGTTGCGGCAGAAGATGGCGTCAAATGGCCCCTTGAACGGCCATGTCTCCATGAGATTGAGCCGCTTGAACGCAATCAAACTGCGCACGGCCCGGTCAACGACCAGTGTGTTGGGCTTGGACGTCCGTTCAAAGTATTCCTGATACGCCCGCGGGACTTCGTCGAGCGAGTTCTCCGGATATTCGCCGCGCGTGCCCCGCGCAACCATCTCCGTGTCGATATCGGTGGCGAGGATGCGGACATCCTGGCGTTCGACGTCGCGAATCTCCCGCTTGAGCACCATGGCGATGGTGTGCGGCTCCTCGCCGCTCGAGCAGCCGGCTGACCAGACGCGCAGGCGGTTCGTTGAGCGATTGCGGCTGAACGGAACTGCGATCTGCTCGCGGAAGTGATCGAAATGATGCGACTCGCGGAAGAACTTGGTCAGGTTGGTCGAGATCGCATTGATGAAGTTTTCCCGCTCACTCTCGGTTTCTTCGAGATACTCGCGGTATGTGCTGAAGGTCTTCATACCGAGGGTGCGGAGCCGGCGCGATAGACGGCTATAAACCAAGTTGCGTTTGCTGTCGGACAGAGCAATGCCTGCAAACTTGTAGGCGAGATCGACCAGCCCACGGAAATCCGCGTCCGAAAAATGAAACTCGCGCGCGCCATCCCCGGCGTCAGGCAAAGCAAAAGCCGCCGGAGCTGAGGCGCGCGCTTTGCCAGCCAGATTCGATGCAGTCGCCTGATTTGCCTTCGTCGCCATCGCTTTGTCCGCACCTCAGAAGCTTCCGGGTTCCCGGTAGTGTTCAGGCCGCTAAGTTGCGGTCCGAATATTCGTACTCACGCGCCTGACTTGTCCGTTCAGAATTCTTTCCAGTCGTCGGCGTTGACGGCCTTGGCGAGCGCGGTCTGCATGTTGCGCGCCGGACCTGAGTTGACGGTCTTGCGAGCAGGCGCCGCCTTCACCGCCGTGGCTTTCAATGGAGCGGCCTTGGCCATCGCGGCCGCCGTCGGCCTTGCCGGCTCGGCCCGCATGGCGGCAGCCGGCTTGTAACCCTGGGTGTCGTGGCCGGACGCGATCTGGAAGAACGCAACCTGCTCGTCCATCGATTTCGCCTGATGCTCCAGTGTCTTGGCGGTCGCCGCGTTCTCCTCGACCAGCGCCGAGTTCTGCTGCGTCACCTCATCCATCTGGTTAAGCGCCCGGTTGATCTCGTCGATGCCGGTAGCCTGCTCCGCCGAGGCATTGGCGATCTCGGACACCACCACCGCGACCTTCTTGATCGACTCGACGATCTCGGTGAGCGACTGACCGGCCCGGTTGACCAGGTCGACGCCATCCTTCACCTGACCGTTCGAGTTGGTGATCAGGTCCTTGATGTCCTTGGCCGCCTGCGACGAGCGCTGCGCCAGGCTGCGCACTTCGGACGCCACGACCGCGAAGCCACGACCGGCCTCACCGGCACGCGCCGCTTCCACGGCCGCGTTCAAGGCCAGCAGGTTGGTCTGGCGGGCGATCTCGTCGATGACGCCGATGATGTCGGAGATCTTGCGCGAGGACTCCTCGATCTTCGCCATGGCATCGACCGCCTTGGCGACGACCGCGCCGCCGCGATCCGCCACTTCCCGGGTCGCATTGGCGTCCTGGTTGGCAAGCTGGGCGTTCTCGGCATTCTTGCGCACCGTAGCGGCAAGCTCTTCCATCGCCGCCGAGGTCTCTTCGAGGCTGGCGGCCTGCTCTTCGGTACGCTGCGACAGGTCAGTGGTCGAGGCGGCGATCTCGGCCGAGGCATTGGTGACCTCACGACCCGAGGCCTTGATCTCGCCGATCGTGGCGGAGACCTTCTGCGCCATGACTTCAACCGCATGGGCGATCTGGCCGACCTCGTCCTTGCGGTCTGCGCCCGGTACCTGGATCGCGAAGTTGCCGTCAGCCACGCTCTCAAGCGGACCGATCAGAGCCCGGAGCGGACGCGCGATCAATATGCTGCCCAGGACGGCCGTGAGGATCATCACGCCGATAACCAGAGTGCCGAGTACCATCGTCACAAGGTTCGCGAAGCCAATAACCTGTTGCGCTTGCGCTTGAGACTCTTCGGCTGCCTTGCTCGTCGAGACGACAATCTCATCCGTCATCTTAATGATGGATTGAGCGGCTGGAATGGCTCGCTCGGCGCCCTTGGTTGCGGATTCTTCCAACTCGGCGATCCGCGCCTTATCTGCATCCGACAGCGCGCTGCCTTTGGCTTTGTCCAGAATGCTGATGATATCGCGCCGGCCAGCCTGAAGGTCCGAAACGACTTTCGCGTAAATCTCGCCGTTTTCCTTCATTTGCTTGGTCTGCTCACGCCGGGACGCAACGGTCGTCGTCGCCGCAATGTGATCGACCTTGGCAATGAACTCGGCGTAGGCCTTCTTGTATTCGTCGAACTGTACATCAAGCGCTTTGATGTCGTTCGCCTGGCGGATGTAAGTTGCCGCGATGCGCATACCACGAACGGCGCTCTTAGCTAGCGCAGCATCGAGGGCGAGATCGGTTCGGCGATCCGTCGTGAAGTTAGCTTCCTTGACCTGCGCGCCAGTCATCATCTGACTGACAATCAAAACGGCGACGAGGAGGATTGTGATACCCGACATAATCGCCAGCTTGGCGCCAATGCGGATATTGGAGAGGCGGAACATACTTCAAGTGCTCCTGGAAAATGTACTATCGCTCGGGGCGGCAACTGTTACGCGAATGATGGCGGCCGCAGCCGCAAGTGTTTTTCCGTTAGTGCTCGGTTGCAGCGCCGTCCTGGACCGTCAGCAGGTTGGGCAGGTCGATCAGCGCGATCATCACGTTGTCGTGGGTCACAAGACCGGAAAGAAAGTCGGTCTGCTGCGCGTTACCGGTGCGCGGCACCTTCTGAATTTGAGAGGCATCGACCGAGACGATGTCGAGCACGCGGTCGCCGATCAGGCCGACCTGACGCCCGCCGATCTGCACGATGATGACAATATGCAGCGGCGTGGTTTCGGTCAGGCCCTGACCGAAGCGACAGCGCAAGTCGACGATTGGCACGATCGCGCCGCGCAGGTTGAGCACGCCGCGCACATATTCGGGCTGCTTCGGTAGGTGGGTAATGTCCGACCAGCCTTTGATCTCGCGCACCGCCATGATGTCGACGCCGTACTGGTCGTCGCCGATGGCGAAGCTGATGAACTGGGTCTGGTTGCCCGCGGCTTGAGCGCCGGCCGAACCGTTCCACTCGGTCGGTTGAACGGCGACGGCGGTGTCCTGTGAAACGGCTATCTGGCTCATGAGATCGTTACTCGCCCGTAATGGCCTTCACAAGGCCTATGACCAAGAGCGCCGATCCGGTCTGCTCGCGTAAACGTCCATAAATGTTGGAGATTCACGAGGCGCGGACGGCGATGGAAACCGCGCGCGCGATTCCCACACGGTGAGTGTAGTTCCGTGCCGTGAGGAAAGACTTTACGTGATCCTAGATGTGGGCCGATAAATCAGAAATATAAAATAGATTACGATTTACGAAATAATAACGATTGCGGCAGCGGTCACTTGGACCGCCGCCTGCAATGCAGCCCGTTCGCTCAGAATTCTTTCCAGTCGTCGGCGTTGACGGCCTTGGCGAGCGCGGTCTGCATGTTGCGCGCTGGACCTAAGTTGACGGTCTTGCGAGCAGGCGCCGCCTTCACCGCCGTGGCTTTCAATGGAGCGGCCTTGGCCATCGCGGCTGCCGTCGGTCTTGCTGGCTCGGCCCGCATGGCGGCTGCCGGCTTGTAACCCTGGGTGTCGTGGCCGGACGCGATCTGGAAGAACGCAACCTGCTCGTCCATCGATTTCGCCTGATGCTCCAGTGTCTTGGCGGTCGCCGCGTTCTCCTCGACCAGCGCCGAGTTCTGCTGCGTCACCTCATCCATCTGGTTAAGCGCCCGGTTGATCTCGTCGATGCCGGTAGCCTGCTCCGCCGAGGCATTGGCGATCTCGGACACCACCACCGCGACCTTCTTGATCGACTCGACGATCTCGGTGAGCGACTGACCGGCCCGGTTGACCAGGTCGACGCCATCCTTCACCTGACCGTTCGAGTTGGTGATCAGGTCCTTGATGTCCTTGGCGGCCTGCGACGAGCGCTGCGCCAGGCTGCGCACTTCCGAGGCCACCACCGCGAAGCCACGACCGGCCTCACCGGCACGCGCCGCTTCCACGGCCGCGTTCAAGGCCAGCAGGTTGGTCTGGCGGGCGATCTCGTCGATGACGCCGATGATGTCGGAGATCTTGCGCGAGGACTCCTCGATCTTCGCCATGGCATCGACCGCCTTGGCGACGACCGCGCCGCCGCGGTCCGCCACTTCCCGGGTCGCATTGGCGTCCTGGTTGGCAAGCTGGGCGTTCTCGGCATTCTTGCGCACCGTAGCGGCAAGCTCTTCCATCGCCGCCGAGGTTTCTTCGAGGCTCGCGGCCTGCTCTTCGGTACGCTGCGACAGGTCGGTGGTCGAGGCGGCGATCTCGGCCGAGGCATTGGTGACCTCACGACCCGAGGCCTTGATCTCGCCGATCGTGGCAGAGACCTTCTGCGCCATGACTTCAACCGCATGGGCGATCTGGCCGACTTCGTCCTTGCGGTCGGCGCCCGGTACCTGGATCGCGAAGTTGCCGTCAGCCACGCTCTCAAGCGGACCGATCAGAGCCCGGAGCGGACGCGCGATGGCCGATACGCCGAGATAGGCTGTCGCAAGCAAGACAATAGCGGCGAGAATACCAAGGCCGACCGCCAACTGGTTAGCAAAGGTGCGGGCGTTGTCCGCAGCCTCTTGCGCCGCCTTGCGCGCGACGGCTGCAGACTCGCTCAATTCGTCGAGCAGTTTTTCCGCTTCGGTGGCCGCAGGAGCGGCATCCATCGAGACGCCAATTTGCTGGGCGTCGAGCATCTCGATATCCATGCCGAACGTCAGATATTCATTGGAATTGTGGATGCCGACCTGCTTCTGCTTCGCTTCGGCGATGAATCGGTCGGTTTTCACCGGAACGACCTGTTCCATGACCTTCAGATATTTGTCACTCGCCGCGATGAATTTTTCGACTCGCGCGCGATCTTCCGCAGCCGACATGCGCCCGCCGAGCGGCGTCGCTTCGTCGCGAATTTCCTTCATCCGCGTTTGCGCGACTGCAACCGCCTTTTGCATATCTGCATCGTTACGGGCCACCAGTGTTTGCTGTCCCGCCAGCTGGAGACCGCGCAGCGACACCTTTGTCGCCATGACGCTCCGACCGATTTCGCTCTGCACATCGGCCGCGGCATCGGATACCGCAACGGAGTAACTCCCGATCACCTGACCCGCGATCATGCCAGCGACCAACAGGAGGCCAAGGCCGGACATAATCGCCAACTTCATGCCGATGCGGACGTCAGATAAACGAATCATACTCACCCCTCCTTGAGCGGAGCCGCCGCTCGATGGCTCCCTGTTCACATCAGGCGCGGATGCCCTCGCGCCTTCTGTGCCACGCCGCCCGTGCTGGTCGCAGCCGAAGCGATTGCGTACAACGGCCCAACGCTCCCGCCAGACGTGCAATACCTGCGCATTAATTTACGCCCAGTTGATAAGCAAAATCCTACCTTCTGAAATTTTCTGGCTGCGCTCGATAAGCAAACTGGGTTAGGCGAAATCGAAACCTATCGTTAAGGATTGAGGGCGGTTGCTCGCTAAGGAACGCCGGCCGGCGCACACCCGGCAATCGAAGGCCGCTAATTGGCAATACTCCAACGTCGGCAAGGCACTTTATAACAGGGTGTTAATTCAAATTTGCTGTTGTAGCGACGGCTCCCCACGCGGTTCGCGGGGATGTCGGCCCCTGGACAATAGAGGGTACGCGCGCAGGAACGCAGATGACGACGGCAACGCAATCGCTGATAATGGAACTCGACGCTGCGCTCAGCGCGGCAACGAACCATCGTCAATTGGAAATCCTGCGCCGGGTCACCGATCTCTTCATTATCGGCGCCGACAGGTACAATGACGAACAAGTCGCGATTTTCGACGACGTCATCGCTCGCCTGATCGCAAAGATGGATCAACGTGCCTTGCGTGAACTGTCCGCGCGGCTGGCCGACGTCGCCAATCCGCCCCGGAGCGTGGTGGCGCAGCTCTCCGGATCAGACGACATTGCGATTTCCGGGCCGGCGCTGGAAAAATCGGAAGGCATCAGCGACGAAGCTCTGGTGAGCATTGCCAACAACAAGAGTCAGAAGCATCTCAAGGCCATCGCTGGTCGCTCAACGCTAAGCGAGGTCGTTACCGACGTTCTGGTGGACCGCGGCGATTCAGAGGTGTCGCGGCGCGTTGGCGCCAATCTCGGCGCGCGTCTGTCGGAGATGGGCTTCGTCAAGCTGATCAACCGCGCCAAAAAAGATCGCAACCTGGCGGACGCGATCTCGACTCGGGCCGACCTGCCGCCCGAGCTCGTGCCGTTTCTCAAGCTGGCGCTGGAATCCCAATAGGGAGCCCCTCTACCGGTGCTTTTAGCCGCGGAGCGTAGGCCCCCGCCGGCGAGGCCCTTCATGTCGGGTTTGGGGGACGCCTGCCGCGCGCTTTGCCGCGGAAACCAGCCATGGCTGGTCCGTCGGACCCGTGCTCATATCGGCTGGAAGTTCGAGTTGGTTGCGGGGGCAGGATTTGAACCTGCGACCTTCAGGTTATGAGCCTGACGAGCTACCGGGCTGCTCCACCCCGCGTTAAAACCTGCTCGAATTGAGCTGGAAGCGGCGCGCCCGCCTTTGGCTTGGCGCGTGCTGGCGGGTATGTAGCAATGGCTGGGCCCAATGGGAAGGGCGAAAATGGCCTTATTTCATCAACTTGACACTTAATCACGGGAAAAGACCCGGCATGGTACGGACCGCTGCACGTAATCCCAGAGCTCTCCGGAACAGCCTCGGGAAGGCGGGCCAAAAGGCCGGCAGAGCCACGGCCGGGGGATATTTCGGCGATGGCCTCGCCATCGCCGCCCGGGCCATCCTCGATGACGCCCGGATCGCCTTGACGGACGACAGACTGACGGACGCCGAGGCTGTTCACGACCTGCGCAGGGCATTCAAACGCTGGCGCAGTCTCATGCGGCTTCTCACCGGACCGCTTGGTGAGCCGGCTGACCGCATGCGGGTTGGGGCCCGCGATCTGATGCGCGCCTTGTCGAGTAGCCGCGACGCCCAGGCCGCACTCGATGCGTTGGCCGATGTTGGCAAATCCGACCTGCCGTTCTCAGCTACGTCGCGGAAGACCATCGAGACGCGGCTCACACATTTGCGCGGCGAAGCCGAGGCCGCAGGCTTCACGCCGGAGCTTCGCCGAAGCGCGACGCACTACATCGAGCAAGCTGCGCTGTCGCTTACGCAATGGCCGCTCGCAGCGCTCAGGT